>NZ_JBHWUU010000009.1:0-100992 GCF_042737375.1 Streptomyces sp. NPDC060000 | reverse complement strand
CCGTATGGCTGGGCCGCCGGGTCCTGCCACGGGCGCCGGGCACTCTGTGGGTGGTGCTCGCGGAGGCGGGGGCCCGCGGGGCGGGGTTCGGGGCACCGGGGGCGGGCGGGCGGGGGGTGAGCGAGGCGGGGGGGGGGGGGCGGGGCGGGGGTCCCCCCCGCGCCACGGCGCTCGATGCCCGCGAACCCGCCCGTCCGACTTACCTGGATACGCATGGGTCCCTGTCTATTACGGACTCAGAGAATCCGCACCCCCACCTGCTCCCACGCCTTCGACACGGCCTGGAGCTCCTCGCCGCCGTCGCCGAAGCGCTCGCGCGTGGCCTTCACCGTCAGCTTGGCGAAGTCGGAGAAGAAGGCCCGCTCGCTGAGTTCGCCGCCGGTCAGCACGTCGTACCAGATCTGGCCGGCCTTCTCCCAGGCGTAGCCGCCGAGGGCGGCGGCGGCCAGGTAGAACGCGTGGTTGGGGATACCGGAGTTGATGTGGACGCCGCCGTTGTCCCGGCCGGTGCGGACGTACTCGTCCATCGTCGCGGGCTGCGGGTCCTTGCCGAGGACGTCGTCGTCGTACGCGGTGCCCGGCGCCTTCATGGAGCGCAGGGCGGTGCCGGTGACGTTCGGGGCGAGCAGGCCCGCGCCGATCAGCCAGTCGGCCTCGGCTGCGGTCTGGCCGAGGGAGTACTGCTTGATGAGCGAGCCGAAGACGTCCGACATCGACTCGTTGAGGGCGCCGGGCTGACCGTTGTAGGTCAGGTTCGCCGAGTACTGCGTGACGCCGTGGGTGAGTTCGTGCCCGATGACGTCGATGGAGTTGGTGAAGTCGACGAAGATCTCGCCGTCGCCGTCGCCGAACACCATCTGCTCGCCGTTCCAGAAGGCGTTGTTGTAGCCCTCGTCGTAGTGGACGGTGGCGTCCAGGGGCAGGCCGTCGCCGTCGATCGAGTGGCGCCGGTAGGCCTTCAGATAGAGGTCGAAGGTGGCGCCGAGCCCCGAGTAGGCGCGGTTGACGGTGGCGTCCTGGCCGTCTTCCTGGCCCTCGGCGCGGACCTTGGTGCCGGGCAGCGAGGTGCCGTGCCCGGCGTCGTAGAGGGTGCGCAGCGGCTGGTCCGACGGCGCCTTCGCCGTCGGGGCGGCCAGGAGGCCGTACTCGGTGGTCACCTGGCGGAGCGCGCGCAGCTCGCTGTCGCGCAGGATGGTGCGCCGGGCCGGGCCGGAGAGAGCGGGGTCGTCGCTCCGCGCAAGCCGGTCGAGGACGTGCGGCGGCACGACGGTGCAGAAGACGGGCTCGAAGCCCCCGTGAGTCGTCATGCCCGGCACCCTTGCACTGCGTGACGTAGCTGTCACTACCCGCAACCATGATTGGTGAAATACGGTGACAAAGGGGCCTGCGTTGCGGCGCCGGGTGGTATGGCGGGGGAGTGGCGCGCGGCGGCAAGTGGCGTGGCGCACGTTCTGCACCTTTTCCTATGGTTCCTCCGGCCGGTCCCGCATACTGGAACGGACCCGCGCGACGGGAACGGCTCGGCTAGGCTGCGGAGCACTATGCGTTTCGGGCTGCTTCTCCTTAGCTGCCGCGGCGAGGGCCTGTAGTCGAGGCCGACCCCCTCCCCGCGGTGCTTGGTGTTGCGTGTCGGCCGTCCTTCCGCCCGGACATTCTCCGGTCACCCCGAGGAGCCCACGCCCCATGGCGAACCGCCAGCAGCCCAGTCACATGCCGATCCACAAGTACGGACAGTACGACCAGGTCGACATCCCCGACCGCACCTGGCCGAACAAGCGGATCACCGCCGCCCCGCGCTGGCTCTCCACCGACCTGCGTGACGGCAACCAGGCCCTGATCGACCCCATGTCGCCCGAGCGCAAGCGCCGGATGTTCGACCAGCTGGTCAAGATGGGCTACAAGGAGATCGAGGTCGGCTTCCCGGCCTCCGGTCAGACCGACTTCGACTTCGTGCGCTCGATCATCGAGGAAGAGGGCGCGATCCCGGACGACGTGACGATCTCCGTACTGACCCAGGCCCGCGAGGACCTGATCGAGCGCACGGTGGAGTCGCTGAAGGGCGCCAAGCGGGCGACCGTCCACCTGTACAACGCCACGGCCCCCGTGTTCCGCCGGGTGGTCTTCCGCGGCTCCAAGGACGACATCAAGCAGATCGCCGTCGACGGCACCCGCCTGGTGATGGAGTACGCCGAGAAGCTGCTGGGCCCGGAGACCGAGTTCGGCTACCAGTACTCGCCCGAGATCTTCACCGACACCGAGCTGGACTTCGCCCTCGAGGTCTGCGAGGCGGTCATGGACGTCTACCAGCCCGGCCCGGGCCGCGAGATCATCCTGAACCTGCCGGCCACCGTCGAGCGCTCCACCCCCTCCACCCACGCCGACCGCTTCGAGTGGATGAGCCGTAACCTCTCCCGCCGCGAGCACGTCTGCGTCTCGGTCCACCCGCACAACGACCGCGGTACGGCCGTCGCCGCCGCCGAGCTGGCGCTGATGGCCGGCGCCGACCGCGTCGAGGGCTGTCTGTTCGGGCAGGGCGAGCGCACCGGCAACGTCGACCTGGTCACCCTGGGCATGAACCTGTTCTCCCAGGGCGTCGACCCGCAGATCGACTTCTCCGACATCGACGAGATCCGTCGTACGTGGGAGTACTGCAACCAGATGGAGGTCCACCCGCGCCACCCGTACGTGGGCGACCTGGTCTACACGTCCTTCTCCGGCTCCCACCAGGACGCCATCAAGAAGGGCTTCGACGCCATGGAGGCCGACGCGGCCGCGAAGGGCGTCACCGTCGACGACATCGAGTGGGCCGTCCCGTACCTGCCGATCGACCCGAAGGACGTCGGCCGCTCCTACGAGGCCGTCATCCGCGTCAACTCGCAGTCCGGCAAGGGCGGTATCGCGTACGTCCTGAAGAACGACCACAAGCTGGACCTGCCCCGCCGCATGCAGATCGAGTTCTCCAAGCTCATCCAGGCGAAGACGGACGCCGAGGGCGGCGAGGTCACGGGCGGCGCCATCTGGGCCGTCTTCCAGGACGAGTACCTGCCGAACCCGGAGAACCCCTGGGGCCGCATCCAGGTCCGCACCGGCCAGTCGACCACGGACACCGACGGCGTGGACACCCTGACCGTCGAGGCGACGGTGGACGGCGAGGACACCGTCCTGACCGGTACCGGCAACGGTCCGATCTCGGCCTTCTTCAACGCCCTGGAGTCCGTCGGCATCGACGTGCGTCTCCTGGACTACCAGGAGCACACGATGAGCGAGGGTGCCTCCGCGCAGGCCGCCTCCTACATCGAATGCGCGATCGACGACAAGGTCCTGTGGGGCATCGGCATCGACGCGAACACGACGCGTGCGTCACTGAAGGCGGTCGTGTCGGCCGTCAACCGCGCGACCCGCTGACCCGCCTGACCGGGAGTTTCGGGCCCTGACCGCTGCATACGGCGGTCAGGGCCCCGTCGTTTATCGGCCATCCCTCTGTGCAGGTCACGGGAAGGTCTCGTCCTGGGTGCTGACTACACCTCATGGATGTGGCTAACATCACGGAGGCGCGCGGCGATGTTGCCGCGGGGTTACGGAGGTGCGACGTGCTGCCAGAACGGGGACGAGACGGCCGTGTCACCGGGCTTGCCCGCATCCTGGGCACCCGCACCTCGTGGACGTCCGCGGGCGACGGCGAGTTCTTCTGCCCGGGCTGCGGAGGCGACCGCAACTACCAGCGGCTGACCGGGCGGCGCCGCTTCACCTTCCTCGGCCTGCCGGTCGTGCCACGCGGTGAGACCGGCCCGGTCGTCGAGTGCGCGGCCTGCCGCCGCCACTTCGGCACCGACGTCCTCGACCACCCCACCACCATCCGCTTCTCGGCGATGCTCCGCGACGCCGTGCACACCGTCGCCCTCGCGGTCCTGTCCGCGGGCGGCACCTGCGCCCGTACGTCCCTGGAGGCGGCGGCGGGCGCCGTGCGCGCGGCCGGCTTCACCGACTGCACGGAGGAACAGCTCGCCGCCCTCGTCGCAGCCCTGGCCTCGGACACCGGCACCAGCTACGGCGAACCGTACGGTCCGGGCCTGGCCATAGAGCTCCACGAGGCCCTCGACCCGCTCGCCCCGCACCTCGCCGCGGTCGGCCGCGAATCGATCCTGCTCCAGGGCGCCCGGATCGCCCTGGCGGACGGCCCCTACACCCCGGACGAGCGAGAGGTCCTCGCGACGGTGGGCGCGGCCCTGACGATCCACGCGGACGAGGTGACCCGCCTGCTGGTGGCGGCCCGCACACCGTCCTGAGACTCCCGCGGCCGGGCACTCGTGACGGGCGGACCAGAGAGGAGCGCCCGACCGGGACCGGCTAGGGCAGCGTGCGCCGGTACGTCCCGTCCTCGTCGGAGTCGTAGACCAGTTTGCCGGAGCCGTCGTAGCCCTTGATGTGCGGGGCCAGCGTGACCTGCTGGTTCAGCAGGCCGGCGGCGACGAACCAGCCGTGGTCCAGGGCCGCGGTCACGGGGCCGCCGTCGCCGTAGGAGACGGTCACCCTGGCCACCGGCGCCTCGACGGTGCCGATGACCCCCCACCGGAACGGCAGTTTCCAGTCGCCCTTGTCGGTGAACGACTGCTGGTACAGCTTGCCGCCGTTGATGTCGACCGTGACCGGGCCCGCGCCCGGCGCCTCGGCGTCGCTCGACCCGGTGCTGATGCCCGAGGCCACCCCGCCCTTGATGGAGCAGAGCACCCAGCTACCCGCCCGCTGCTTCTTCACCGCGGTGACGTAGATGCCGTCGCCGGGGTCGTTGGAGTCGCCGGTGCTCTTGATCGCCAGGATGATCCGGTAGTCCTCGGCCTCGCCCAGATCCGCGGTGCTCCCGGGCGGCCCGCCCTCGGCGCTCAGACACTCCTTCAGCCCGTCCGCCGCCTGCGCGAAGGTGATCCCGTCGAGCAACTGCCCGTCGGTGACGGGCCGCGCGGGCCCACCCGTCGTGTCCCCCTGCGTGCCCGACGACGACGCCGACGCGCTTCCACCGGTGCTTTCGCCGGTGCTCCCGGCCGTGCTGCTGTGCGGGGCGCTGACCGACGGCTTCGGCACCGCCGTGTCGGCGGCCCGCCCCCCGCTCCCCCCGGCCACCGCATACGCCCCCACCGGCACCGCGGCCAGCGTCATCAGCGCTGCCCCGGTCACCGCCACGCGCCGCCGCCGCTCGGCCAGTCCACGCCGCCGGATCGCCGGATAAGGCGCGGGCGAGGGCCTGATGGTGTAGGCGTCCTCAGCGAGCAGCTCACGCATCCGCTCCTCGAACCCGAAGTCCTCCCGGTTCACCTGCTCTCCCGAGCCGTTCACCTACTGCCTCCCTGAACCTGATCCCGAACCCGCACCCGACCGTGGCTCTGGCCCTGGCTTCGACCGTTGCCCTGGCTCTGGCCGTTGTCCTGACCGGGCCCCTGGCCGTGACTCCGGCCCCCGGGGACCGTGCGGCCGGCGGTCAGCCCCGGATAACCGCGCAACTTCGCGAGCCCCTTCGACGCCTGGCTCTTCACCGTGCCGGGCGAGCAGCCGAGCACCTCGGCCACCTCTGCCTCGGAGAGGTCCTCCCAGTACCGGAGAACCACCACCGCCCGCTGCCTGGGCGGCAGTTGGGCCAGCCCGGCGAGCAGGGAGCCGCGCTCCTCCACCCGCCCCGCGCCCTCGTCGCGCCCCGCCCGCTCCGGCGGCGCCGCGGTCAGCGCCTCGGTGACCCGGCGCTTGCGGAACCGGTCACTGTTGCAGCTGACCAGCATCCGCCGCACATACGCCTCGGGGTTGTCGCTGCGCGATATCCGCCGCCACGACCGGTACGCCTTGGCCAGCGCGGTCTGCGTCAGGTCCTCCGCGTGGTGGACGTCCCCCGTCAGCAGATACGCGGTCCGGACGAGCCGGGGCCACCGCGCTCTGACGAACTCCTGGAACCGGTCCTCTTGTTCGGCCTGCATCAAGCACCCTCCTCGCCCTCCAGACCACAGGTTGCGCCGAATCGGTTGCCCGTGCCCCGGGACCGCGTTCGAATGGGGCGATGAAACGTGACGCGTGGGCCTGGAGCGAAGGTCAGCCCGGAGTGCTGGCGCTGCCGTCCGGCCGTCTGATCCGGGGCCGCGGCCTGCGCCGCCCGCTCGACCCGACGGCGCCCACCCCCGCGTACGGCGTCTACCTCCTCGGCGCGCGGCCCCCGCGACCCCCCTGGGAGTCACGCTGGCTCCACTGGCCCGACTTCCGCCTTCCCGGCGACCGCGCGCAGGCCCGGGCGACCCTCACCGAGGCGTGGCACCGCGCGGCCGACCAACGCGTGGAGATCGCCTGCGCCGGCGGCCGAGGCCGCACGGGAACGGCCCTGGCCTGCCTGGCGGTCCTGGACGGCGTACCCCCCGAGGAAGCAGTCCAGTTCGTCCGCAGCAACTACGACCGGCGAGCGGTGGAGACGCCTTGGCAGCGGAGGTATGTACGGGGGTTCGGGGCACCCGGTGAAGCAGAGGGCCGGAGCTAGAGCGACTGTGCGCACCTTGCTCTTCGCCCGCCATCCGGCATGTGGCCGCCGCGGGCCGCGACGCTGTCGCCTATGGCTCGGCAACACCGGCGCGGTCGACGACGTCCTGACCGGTCGGTGCTCCGGTGAGGATGACCCCCGCGAGATCAACCGCGGTGGTGTGCCTGAGGTAGGCGGCGTAGCCTGCCGCAGCTCCGGGCTCGACCAAGACCCCCATGCAGGCCAGGCGGGCGACCGCTTCGAGGATGTCGTCGTCGGTGACCACGACGACGTCTGTCAGAACCTGTCGGCCGATGTCCAGGATGATGGCACCGGCCTCGGGCTCGCCTTCCAGACAGGCCGCCGCTGTGGATTCCGGTGTGCTGAGGATCCGGCCGTGGTGGAAATGCTCGTAGATCGGCCGGGACTGCGACGACTGGACACCGATGATCCGAGGGCGCTTGCGGGCCCCCAGTGCCGCGTAGAAGGTGCCGACTGCAGCGGCGAGACCACCGCCGCCTATCGGAACATAGATCACTTCCAGGTCGGGTTGAGCCTCATGCAGTTCCAAGCCGATCGTTGCTACGCCGTACAGGAATTCCCAGTCGGCTGAGGATGAGCAGAACAGCATTCCATGCGCCCGGGCGAACTCTCTGGCCCGTACGCTGGCGGCAAAGAAAGAAGGTCCAGCGATGTGGACCGTGGCTCCCGCCCGCATCAAGTGGTCGACTTTGACGACTTCGCAATGATCAAGAATGAAGACATGTATAGGGACGGGGAATTCTGTAGCGAGTGCGCACAGTGCACGGCCTGTGTTTCCCGAGGAAACAGTGACGATGCCGTTGCGGCATGCGGCTTTGTTCGCCGCGAGGAGCTTGTTGGCGGCGCCGCGCATTTTGAATGACCCGCCCGCCTGTAGGTCCTCTCGCTTGAAAAGGACGTTGCCGCAGGCGGAGGTGTGCGATGGTGTCCTTATCGTGAAGTTCAGAATGCGTGAAGCGGCGGCTTCTATCTCCGATATGTGATCCATTGACTATCGGTTTATTTCGTAGGGATGCGCGGAGCACCTCCTGCCGACCAGGGCGGCCATCCCTTGATAGCCAGGCCGAATTGCATCTTGCGGGCCATGTGAGACGAGGGTCGAACGAAATACCCCATAGGGGCGGTAGTACCGTTCGATTTCCGGCATGGTCAGATTGCATGCCGGGAACGAGTTTGCCGTTCCCGACTCGTACCCCGTAGAGCCGACCATATGGGCCGTGATGAACAGGCCGCCCGGCTTCAGTGATTTCATGAGGGAATCCAGACCGGCGGCGAATACTTCGGGGTCGGCGGTTATGGACTCTGTCACGAAGAAGCAGAGAACCGCATCATATTGCTCGGTGGGAAGCTCGAATATGCTCCCCTCCCGTACTCTTGCGACTTTCCGCAGGCTCTGGACGCTTGTGCGGTGGCCCAATCGTAGGAGGAGGGTCTCGAATTTTGCCCACATGGCCGCGCCGTCGTTGCCCGATTCTTCAATGGTCTCGCGCAGGTGGTGAAGGTTTGCGGCAGAACGGTCGATGAGCTCCAGGGTGCCGCCAGGAGAGATGTACGGCGTCAATAATAGGCCAGGGTAGAGGTTCGGCCCTGCTCCTATGTCTGCCGCACTTCGAAGATTTTCGAACGGGATGCGAAGGTTCTTTAATTCGGCCGCTACGAAGCGGATGATCTGCTCATCCTCCGGATGGATTTTGGTGCCGTAGTTCTGGGCCGCGTAAGTCGCGCTGTCAAAGCTGTCCCAGTTCGTCACAGAATTCCTTCCGCTCGGCGATTCGGCTGGGGGCATGAGCGGTTTCGGTGCCGCCCGTCTCAGCCCAGCACCTCCGCCAGTACCTCCGCCGTTTTCACGATCAGTTCGTGGTCGTAGGGCGCGTCCCGGTCGGGTTTGGTCAGTTGGACCGCCAGGACGATGGGGGTGCCGTCCGGGGTCCAGGCGATTCCGGCGTCGTTGTTCGCGCCGTACCAGCCGCCGCCGGTCTTGTCGGCGAGCGTCCAGGTCGGCGGGAGTCCCGCGCGGAAGCGGTTGGCGCTGGTGATCGTGCCGAGCATCCAGTCGGTCAGGCGCCGGCGGTCGGCGGGGGCCAGCGCGTCGCCGAGGACGAGACGGGCGTAGCTGCGGCCGATCGCGTACGGGGTCGTGGTGTCCGTGACCCGGTCCGGCTCGGCCGAGTTGAGGTCCGGCTCCCAGCGGTCGAGGCGGGTGACGCGGTCGCCGACGGAGCGGGCGAAGCGGGTGACGGCGGTGGGGCCGCCCAGCTCGCGCAGGAGCAGGTTGCCGGCGGTGTTGTCGCTGCGCTGGATGGCGGCGGCGGACAACTCGGCGATCGTCATGCCGTCGGCCACGTGCTCCTGGGTGACGGGGGAGTTCTCCACCACGTCCGCCGCGGTCCAGTGGACGCGCCGGTCCAGGGCTTCCTCGGGCAGGTCCCGCAGGACGGCCGCCACCGCCAGGGGCTTGAACAGGGAGCACACCGGGAAGCGTTCGTCGGCGCGGTGGCGGACCGAGCGCCCGGTGCGCACGTTGTGGGCGAAGACCCCGAGCCGGGCACCGTGGCGGGCCTCGAGGTCACGCAGCCGGGCCGTGGCCGAGGCGCTGGAGGTGGTGGCCGCGTGCGCGGGGGCCGCGGTGAGCAGGGCGGCGGCCGTCGTGGCCGCGCCGGCCGTCAGCAGGGTGCGGCGGGAGGGGCTGGGGGAAAGGTGCGAGCCTAAGATCGTTCTCTCCGTCCGTCGGGGATCATGGCCTCTTCTGTTTCTGTCACGGACGCCTCTTTGCTCCCACCGGTTGCGCCGCCCCCGGTCGCGCGCGGCAACAGCAGCGGTGTCGCCAGCAGCAGCACTCCCGCGACGGCGAGGGCGGTGCGGGGGCCGGTGAGGGTCGCCAGGACGCCCCACAGGGCCGTGAGGGTCGCGACGGCCGCCTTGGTGCCCACCGACCACGCCGCCGACATACGGGCCACCCGGTCCGTCGGAGTCAGCTCCAGGCGGATGGTCGCCAGGACCGGGTTGTACAGCCCGATGCACGTGATCAGGCCCAGCTCCACGACCATCACGAGCACCAGCCCGCCCGTTCCCGGTCCGACGAAGGCCAGCCCGAGCGGCCAGCACACCCGCAGCGCCCCCACGGTGCGCAGCACCCGGCGCCGCCCGTACCGGGAGACCATGCCCGGGGCCAGCCGGGAACCGATCAGGCCGCCGGCGCAGGGCAGGGCGAAACCCAGCGCGTACTGCCAGGGCTCGAAGCCGAGCGGGCCCAGCATCAGCACGGCCAGCGGCGGCGAGCCGGCCATGATCAGGCCGTTGACCAGGGCCGTGTTCAGGAACAGGGGTCGCAGGGCCGCATGGCTCAGGAGGTGGCGCCAGCCTGCCAGCAGGTCCCCGCTGGTCAGCCGGCGGGAGGGGCCGGTGTGGACCCGGACGGGCTTCCGCTCGCGCTTGCGGATCGCGTACAGGCCCGCAGCCGAGAGGAGGTAGCTGACCGCGTCCGCCGTGACCGTCAGCATCGGCCCGAACAGACCGATCAGGGCACCGCCGAGCGGCAGCCCCAGCATGGTCGTCGTCCAGGTCGTCGACTCGAACCGGCCGTTCGCGGTGAGCAGGTCCTCCGGTGGCAGCAGCGACTTCAGGAACGCGCCGCTCGCCGCCGTGAACGAGATGTCGGCCGCCGCCACGACCATCGACACCAGCAGCAGCTGGACGAGCCCGAGCCGGCCGAAGGCGTAGGCCGCCGGGACGCTCAGCATGGCCGCGCACCGCGCCAGATCCGCCGCGATCATCACCGGGCGCTTGCGGCGGAACTCCACCCACGGCCCGAGCGGCACCGCGAGCAGCGCCCCCACCGCAGGTCCCACCGCGGCCAGCGCCGCCACCTCGGACGACCCCGCGTGCAGCACCAGCACGGCGATCATCGGAAACGCGTTGAACGCCAGGTAGGTCCCGTAACCGCTGACCGCGTACGCCGCCCACAACCACCCGAAGTCGCGCCCCAGCGCCCGCCGCACCATCCGAGGGATCGTAGCGGTCGGGCACACCACCCCTTCGGCGTAGGCGAGAATGGGCGCATGAGCCTGTTCCGCGACGACGGCATCGTGCCCCGCACCCAGCGGCCGGGTGCGGTGGACCGCGCCGTGCCGCGGTCCCGGCGGGCCGCCGTCCCCGGCGGTGTGCGATGAGTCTCTTCCGGGACGACGGCGTCGTCCTGCGGACCCAGAAGCTCGGCGAGGCCGACCGCATCATCACGCTGCTGACGCGCGGGCACGGACGGGTGCGGGCCGTGGCGCGGGGCGTGCGGCGGACGAAGTCCAAGTTCGGGGCCCGCCTCGAACCCTTCTCCCACGTCGACGTGCAGTTCTTCGCGCGGGGCAGCAGCGAGCTGGTCGGACGCGGGCTGCCGCTGTGTACACAGAGCGAGATCATCGCCCCGTACGGCGGCGGGATCGTGACCGACTACGCCCGTTACACGGCCGGGACGGCCATGCTGGAGACCGCCGAGCGGTTCACCGACCACGAGGGCGAACCGGCTGTGCAGCAGTACCTGCTGCTCGTCGGCGCGCTGCGGACCCTGGCCCGCGGTGAGCACGCCCCGCACCTCGTCCTCGACGCGTTCCTGCTGCGGTCGCTGGCCGTCAACGGGTACGCCCCCAGCTTCGGCGACTGCGCCAAGTGCGGGATGCCGGGACCCAACCGGTTCTTCTCCGTCGCGGCAGGCGGCTCCGTCTGCGCCGACTGCCGGGTGGCCGGCAGCGTCGTACCCTCGCCGCAGACCCTGGTCCTGCTAGGCGCGCTGCTCACGGGAGACTGGGAGACGGCGGACGCGTGCGAGCCGCGGCACGTCCGCGAGGGCAGCGGGCTGGTGTCCGCCTATCTGCACTGGCACCTGGAGCGCGGGCTGCGCTCACTCCGGTACGTCGAGAAATAGTCCCAGAAGCAGCAGCGCAGAAGCAGCAGTACGGAAGCGACAGCAGCAAGCGAGAGTCAGAGGAGACGAGAGGCACATGGTCGTACGCGGGTTCCTGGGGCGGCAGCGTCGGGAGTACAGGACGCCGGAGCCGCACCCGTCCGGCGCGCGCCCGCCGAAGCTCCCGGGCGAGCTGGTCCCCGAGCATGTGGCGATCGTCATGGACGGCAACGGCCGCTGGGCCAAGGAGCGCGGGCTGCCGCGCACCGAAGGACACAAGGTCGGCGCGGAGCAGGTCCTCGACGTGCTGCAGGGCGCGGTCGAGATGGGTGTGCGCAACATCTCGCTGTACGCCTTCTCCACCGAGAACTGGAAGCGCTCACCCGACGAGGTCCGCTTCCTGATGAACTTCAACCGGGACTTCATCCGCAAGACCCGTGACCAGCTCGACGAGCTCGGCATCCGGGTGCGCTGGGTGGGCAGGATGCCCAAGCTGTGGAAGTCGGTCGCCAAGGAGCTCCAGATCGCCCAGGAGCAGACCAAGGACAACGACCGTCTCACCCTGTACTTCTGCATGAACTACGGCGGCCGGGCCGAGATCGCGGACGCCGCGCAGGCACTGGCGGAGGATGTGAAGGCGGGGCGTCTCGACCCCTCCAAGGTCAACGAGAAGACCCTCGCGAAGTACCTGTACTACCCGGACATGCCGGACGTCGACCTGTTCCTGCGGCCGAGCGGCGAGCAGCGCACCTCCAACTACCTGCTCTGGCAGAGCGCGTACGCGGAACTGGTCTTCCAGGACGTGCTGTGGCCGGACTTCGACCGCCGTGACCTGTGGCGGGCGTGCGTCGAGTTCGCGTCCCGGGACCGTCGTTTCGGCGGCGCGGTCACGAACGAGGAACTCCTGGCCATGGAGGGAAAGACTTCGGACACGGAGGTCACTTCCTAGCCCGCCTTCAAGGCGAGCTGCGCCCCGGTCGCCAAGGTCAGCAGGTTCTACGATCTGAACGAACTGGAACGGTGCTTCGGCAGGTCGTGAGGCGGTGGGCTTTCAGGTTCGGCCGCGTACTTCCGGCCCGTCCGGCGTCTGAGGACGAGGCCCTTCCGGGGCCGAAGGGGGGTCCGGGGGTACCGGGGTCCGGGGGGTACAGCCCCCAGGGCCGGTCATCCCTGCCGACCCCCACCGCTCAGCCGCCGGAGGCACCCGCGCAGTCGGAACACGTACCGAAGATCTCCACCGTGTGGGCCACGTTCACATAGCCGTGCTCCGCGGCGATCGCCTCGGCCCACTTCTCCACCGCCGGGCCCTCCACCTCCACTGCCTTGCCGCAGACGCGGCAGACGAGGTGGTGGTGGTGCTCGCCGGTGGAGCACCGGCGGTACACCGACTCGCCGTCGGAGGTGCGCAGGACGTCGACCTCGCCCGCGTCGGCGAGGGACTGGAGGGTGCGGTAGACCGTGGTCAGACCCACCGAGTCGCCCTTGTGCTTGAGCATGTCGTGCAGATCCTGGGCGCTGCGGAACTCGTCGACCTCGTCGAGCGCGGCCGCCACGGCGGCACGCTGCCGGGTGGAACGGCCCTTCACGGGCGGTCCAGCGGTTGTCACCGTTGCCTCCTCACGTCTGCGGTTTGCGGGGCCATTGTGCCAGCCCCGGCTGTGCGCGGTCAGACGCCGACCTCGTCCCCCGATGCCCGGGTGGCCGGAATCGCGCACTCCGCCGGGTCGCCGCCGGGGTGCGCCGCCGCCAGCGCGCGGGCGCGGCGGCGGGCCAGGGGAGCGGCCAGCACGCTCAGCGCGACGAACGCGCCGATGGTCAGCAGGACGATCGTCGCACCGGGCGGGACGTCCTGGTAGTACGAGGTGACGGTACCGCCGATGGTCACCGTCACGCCGATCGCGACCGCGATGGCGAAGGTGGCGGCGAAGCTGCGGCTGAGCTGCTGGGCGGCGGCCACCGGGACCACCATCAGGGCCGACACCAGCAGCAGGCCCACCACCCGCATCGCCACCGTCACGGTGACCGCCGCCGTGATCGCCGTCAGCAGGTTCAGCGCCCGGACCGGCAGGCCGGTCACCCGGGCGAACTCCTCGTCCTGGCTGACGGCGAAGAGCTGGCGGCGCAGGCCCAGGGTGACGACGACCACGAAGGCCGCGAGCAGGCAGATCGCCGTGACGTCCGACTCGGAGACGGTCGACAGCGACCCGAAGAGGTACGACGTGAGGTTCGCGTTCGAGCCGCCCGGCGCGAGGTTGATGAACATCACGCCGCCGGCCATGCCGCCGTAGAAGAGCATGGCGAGGGCGATGTCACCGCGGGTCTTCCCGTACCAGCGGATCAGTTCCATGACCACCGCGCCGAGGACCGAGACGGCCGTCGCCATCCACACCGGGGACCAGGACAGCAGGAAGCCCAGACCGACGCCGGTCATCGCGACATGGCCGATGCCGTCGCCCATCAGGGCCTGGCGGCGCTGGACGAGGTAGATGCCGACGGCGGGGGCCGTGACGCCGACCAGGACGGCGGCGAGCAGCGCCCGCTGCATGAAGGCGAAGTTCAGGAGGTCCATCAGCTCAGCAGTCCCGTGCGGATCGGTTCGGCGCCCGCGGGTGCGTGCGGGTGTACGTGGTCGTGGCCGGGCAGCGCGTGCTGGCCGACGGCCGGTGTGGGCGGGCCGTCGTGCAGGACGCAGCCGTCGCGCAGGACGACCGCCCGGTCGATGAGGGGCTCCAGGGGTCCCAGTTCGTGCAGGACGAGCAGGACCGTCGTACCGGCCGCGACCTGCTCTTTCAGCGTCCGCGCCAGGACCTCCTGGCTGGCCAGGTCGACGCCCGCCATCGGCTCGTCCATGATCAGCAGCTCGGGTTGGGCGGCCAGCGCGCGGGCGATGAGTACGCGCTGGTGCTGTCCGCCGGAGAGGGCGTCCACGCTGTCCCTGGCCCGGTCGGCCATGCCCACGAGTTCCAGGGCGTGCCGTACGGCCTCCCGGTCGGCCTTGCGGAAGACGCCGAAGCGGGTGCGGGAGAGGCGGCCCGAGGAGACGATCTCCGTCACCGTGGCCGGGACCCCGCCGGCGGCCGTCGTGCGCTGCGGGACGTATCCGATGCGCGCCCAGTCCCGGAACCGGCGCCGAGGGGTGCCGAACAGCTCGACCTCGCCGGCGCTGATCGCGACCTGCCCGATCACGCTGCGTACGGCGGTCGACTTGCCCGAGCCGTTCGCGCCGAGCAGGGCGACGACCTCACCGCGCCGCACGGTCAGGTCGATGCCCCGCAGTACGGGCCGCGAGCCCAGTTCCGCCCGGACCCCGCGCAGCGAGATGACGGACTCCGACGAGACGGGTTCTGACGAGACGGGTTCTGATGAGACGGACTCCGCCGAAACGGACTCCGCCGAAACGGACTCCGATGAGACGGACTCGGCCTTCGCGTCGGTGACGCTCGCGTCCATGACGCCCTCCGTAGAGATCACTTCGTGCCCAGGGCTGTCTGCAGCGCCTTGAGGTTCGCCTGCTGGACCGAGAAGTAGTCCTTGCCCCGGGACTTCTCCGTGATGCCCTCGATCGGGTCGAGGACGTCGGTCTTGAGGTTCGCGTCGGAGGCGATGGTCTTCGCGGTCTTGTCGCTGACGAGCGTCTCGTAGAACACGGTCGTGACGCCGTCGGCCTCGGCCATCTTCTCAAGCTCCTTCACGCGGGCGGCGCTGGGCTCCGACTCGGGGTCGAGGCCGCTGATGGCCTCCTCGGTCAGGCCGTAGCGCTCGGCGAGGTAGCCGAAGGCGGCGTGGGTGGTGACGAAGACCTTGGTCTTCGTACGGGCCAGCCCGTCCTCGAACTCCGTGTCGAGGGCGCCGAGTTTCTTCACGAGGGCCGCGGTGTTGGTCCTGTAGTCGGCCGCGTGGTCCGGGTCGGCCTTCTCGAAGGCCTTGCCGACACCCTCGGCGACCTGGGAGTAGCGCACCGGGTCGAGCCAGATGTGCGGGTCGAGGCCGGCCGGCTCCTCGTTCTCGTGGTCGTCGTGCGCGGCCGCGTGGCCGCCGACCTCGTTGCCGTGCTTCTCCAGGGTGGTGAGGGAGGCCGCGTCGATCTTGGTCTTGACCTCGGACTGGGCCACCGCGTCGTCGACGGAGGGCTGGAGGTTCCTGAGGTAGAGCACCGCGTCGGACTCCTGGAGCGCGGCCGTCTGCTTGGCGCTGATCTCCAGGTCGTGCGGCTCCTGGCCGGGCTGGGTGAGGCTGGTGACGTGCACATGGTCCCCGCCTATCTGCTCGGCGAGGAAGGCCATCGGGTAGAACGACGCGACGACGTCGAACCTGCCCGTGTTGGCCGCGGCCGCGCTGTCGGTGGAGCAGGCGGAGAGGGTGCCGAGGCCGAGGGCGGTGGCCGCGGCGACCGCGGTGCCGGATATGAGTCGTCGTCGTACGTTCATGACAGTCATTTTCAACAAATATGGAAACCGTTGTCAACAAGCCCCGGTAACGGCTGGGTAAGGGTCTGGGCAGGGATCCGATGTGGTTGAGGGGGAGTCCCCGCCGGTACCCTGAAGTCTTCTCTGGAAGCGCATCTCGCTTCGTCGCCCGTCGTCGTTATGAAGAGAGCACCGTGGCCGCCGACAAGATCGACACCATCGTCAGCCTGAGCAAGCGCCGTGGCTTCGTATTCCCCTGCAGTGAGATCTACGGCGGCCAGAAGGCCGCCTGGGACTACGGACCGCTCGGTGTCGAGCTCAAGGAGAACCTGAAGCGCCAGTGGTGGCGCTACATGGTGACGTCGCGCGAGGACGTGGTCGGTATCGACTCGTCCGTCATCCTGGCCCCCGAGGTCTGGGTGGCCTCCGGCCACGTCGCCACTTTCTCCGACCCGCTGACCGAGTGCACCTCCTGCCACAAGCGGTTCCGCGCGGACCACCTGGAAGAGGCGTACGAGGCCAAGCACAACCGCCCGCCGGCGAACGGCCTCGCGGACGTGAACTGCCCCAACTGCGGCAACAAGGGCCAGTTCACCGAGCCCAAGCAGTTCTCGGGTCTGCTCTCCACCCACCTCGGCCCCACGCAGGACACCGGCTCCATCGCCTACCTGCGCCCCGAGACCGCCCAGGGCATCTTCACCAACTTCGCCCAGGTGCAGACCACTTCGCGCAAGAAGCCGCCGTTCGGCATCGCGCAGATGGGCAAGTCCTTCCGCAACGAGATCACGCCCGGCAACTTCATCTTCCGCACCCGCGAGTTCGAGCAGATGGAGATGGAGTTCTTCGTCAAGCCGGGCGAGGACGAGACGTGGCAGGAGTACTGGATGGAGCAGCGCTGGAACTGGTACACCGGCCTGGGCATGCGCGAGGAGAACATGCGGTGGTACGACCACCCCAAGGAGAAGCTCTCCCACTACTCCAAGCGCACCGCCGACATCGAGTACCGCTTCCAGTTCGGCGGCAACGAGTGGGGTGAGCTGGAGGGCGTTGCCAACCGCACCGACTACGACCTCACCGCGCATTCCAAGGCCTCCGGCCAGGACCTCTTCTTCTTCGACCAGGAGGCCGGCGAGCGCTGGACGCCGTACGTCATCGAGCCCGCGGCCGGTGTCGGCCGCGCGATGCTGGCGTTCCTGCTCGACGCCTACATCGAGGACGAGGCGCCGAACGCCAAGGGCAAGCTGGAGAAGCGGACGGTCCTGCGCCTCGACCACCGCCTCGCGCCGGTGAAGGTCGCGGTCCTGCCCCTCTCCCGCAACCCCGAGCTGTCGCCGAAGGCCAAGGGTCTCGCCGCCGCGCTGCGCCAGAACTGGAACATCGAGTTCGACGACGCCGGCGCCATCGGCCGCCGCTACCGCCGCCAGGACGAGATCGGCACGCCGTACTGCGTGACCGTCGACTTCGACACCCTGGACGACAACGCCGTCACCGTCCGCGAGCGTGACTCGATGAAGCAGGAGCGGGTGTCGCTCGACCAGATCGAGGGCTACCTCGCCGCCCGCCTGATCGGCTGCTGACCTCACTTCTCGACCGAACACCGGTGCCGGGTCCCTTTCGAGGGGCCCGGCACTTGTCATTCGCGGTGGTCCCGGCGCTGGTGGCCGCGCATCAGCACATTGGCGTCCGTCTCCGCGCTGTGGTCGTGCGTGGCCCGGGCGCTCTCCCGTCTCGACGCCAGGCCGTCGCACTCCGCGCAGTCCGGCTCCGGTACCGGCGGGCGGGGCGTGCCGATGCCGACCATGAACGGCGCGTCCGTCCGGGCGCGCCGGTTCGCCGCCCGTACGCCCGCGCTCAGCCGTTCCTCGGCGGTCGCCGGCCGCAGTCCCGCGGGGTCCGCCTGCCACTCCCGGCCGCCGCCGACGGGCCGCAGCATCGCGTAGGGCCCGGACCGGTCCTGGTACTCGCCGACCTTGTCCGTCGCGGGGTCGTAGAGCAGAGCCCCTGGCTCGTGCTGCATGTCATTCGCTCCTTTCACCCAACTTCCTTACGAAATGTAACAGTTGGGCTACTCTGGGTTGTGGGGGTCGTCGACAGAATGGCCTCTCGGCGGGGCCGACGCGCCGTTGACGTGGGGTTCTTCGATGTCTGGCGGCGTTAGTTCCATAAATTCCAGAGGGAGAGTGCGATGCCGCCGAGGCGGGTGATCACGGGCCGTAGCCAGGAACCGCGGCAACGGTTCGCGGAGGAGTTGCGGTTTCTGCGGCACGAGAAGCGCGTGAGCCTGCAAAAGCTGGCGGAGGTCGTCGGCTGGGATCCGTCCCAATTCGGGAAGCTGGAGACAGGGCGCACGCTGGGCAGCCCGGAGGTCGCCCAGGCGCTCGACCAGTACTACGGGACGCCGGGGTTGTTGCTTGCGCTCTGGGAGTTGGCGGTCTCCGACACCTCGCAGTTCATGGAGCAGTACCGGCGGTACATGTCGCTGGAGGCTGAGGCGGTGGGCCTGTGGCACTACAGCGTGAGCAGGCCGCCGGGGTTGCTCCAGACGCCTGGATACGCGCGGGAGGCGCTCGCGGCGGGCGGTCTCAAGGACGACGAACTGGAGCAGCAGGTCGAGGCCCGCGTCGGTCGACGGAAGGTGCTCGAGGAACCTGACGCGCCACCGTTCCGCGCGATCCTTTCCGAGGCGGTACTGCGTAACACACTGCGCGACCCGGGTGAGTGGCGGCAGCAGTTGGAGTACTTGGTGGCGGCGGCGGAGCGTCCCGCCATCACCATCCACGTGCTGCCGTTCGGCAAGGGCCTGCATGCCCTGGACGGCAGCGCCATGATGTTCCTTCGCCTTGCGGAAGGGCGGACCGTGGCCTACACCGAAAACGATCTGAGGGGTGAACTCATCGAGGAATCAAGCAGGGTTGAGGGCCTGCACCGCACTTATGATTCGGTACGTGACCTGGCGCTGAACCCGGCCGAGTCGCGGACGTTCATCTTGCGGATGTTGGAGGAAGTGCCGTGCGGGCCATCGACCTGAGCAGTGTCACTTGGCGCAAGAGCTCCTACAGCAACTCAAGCGGCGGCGAGTGCCTCGAAGTCGCCGACCACCACCCCTCCCTCGTCCCGGTCCGGGACAGCAAGGACCCGGGCCGGGGTGTGCTGGCGTTCGGTCCGGTGGCCTGGGGCCACTTCGTCGGTGCTTACAGGTCGACGTCCATGTAGAGCGCCGCGTGGTCCGAGGCCGCGTTCAGTTTCGAGGTCACGGTGTCGAAGGACTTGATGCCGTTCTCGAAGATGCCACGGGTCTCCAGGCCGACGTGCTGCACCTCGGGCCACAGCTCGGGCGAGAGCAGCAGATAGTCGAGCTTGTCCCGCTCGCTCTTGCACTCCCCGTGCGTGCCGGGGAGGCCGCGGTAGGCGTGGTGACTCATCACGTCCCGCAGCCCGGTGTCCCGGAGGACCGTAGCCGAGTCGCTGTCCGGGTCGTCGTTGAGGTCTCCCGCGACGATGACGTGCGGGGTGCGCTCCAGCGCGGCCCGGTAGATCTCCGCGACGCGCTTCGCCTGGGCCAGCCGCAGCTCCGGGTCGTCGTGGAACTTGCTCTTCAGGTGGTTGCCGAGCATCACCAGGGGCGTCCCGTTGAGCCGGATCTCGAACTCGGGGCAGTCGCGGCTGAAGAGGCGCTGGTCGGGACGTTCGGGGTGGGTGTCGAAGATGTGGGACCGGACGGACGTGATCGGGTGCCGGCTGAGAATCCCGATGTCGATGCCCCGGCTGTCGTTGCCGTCGATCAGTAGCGCGTAGGGGTACGGCCGCCTGCCGAGCGCCCCGGCCAGTACCTGCGTGTTGAAGCGCTCCAGGGTGAGCCGGTCCTCGACCTCCACGGTGAGCAGGATGTCCGCGTCGACCTCCGAGACCACCCGGCCGGTGTTGCGCACCACGTCCAGGTCGAGGTCGTCCTGCCCCAGTTCGGCCCAACCGGACCACGAGGCACGGCCCTTGGCGGTGACCTCGACCTTGGTGTTCTTTCCCGACCCGGACGTCTTGAACAGCCCGGAGTCCTTACCCGGCCGGGACTGGTTGATGAAGATCGACGGCGGCGGGTTCTTCGGATCGGTGTCGTACGCCCGGTGCTTCTCGATGAGCCGGGCGATCTCGGCCTTGTCCTCGTCCCGGTACGCGAGCAGGTCGAGGAGGGTGACCAGGGCGGCGAAATCGTCGAGGATCTCCTTGCGCTCGGCCGGGTCCGTGAGGCGGAAGGCCGTGGGGCGGCGGAAGAGGTTCTCCATGTTGAACGTGCCGATGCGGATGCTCATGGCAGGCCTCCATGGCGGCGCGGAAGGGCCGCTCGGCCGGTGGCAGGCGCCGCCGAGGTGACTGCGCACCGACATCTCCCATTGTCCTCGGAGTACCCATCCCGTCGACCGGACGAATGGCAGATGACAGATGACGGATGACAGATGTTGAAATCTGTCATCCGTCATGCGAGGCTGGTGTGCATGACGATGCGAACACGTTCCCTCGGTACCACCGGTCCCCAGGTCTCCGCCCTCGGCCTCGGCTGCATGGGCATGTCCGCGCTGTACGGCGACGCCGACCGGGCCGAGGGGATCGCGACGATCCACGCTGCCCTGGAGGCGGGCGTGACGCTGCTGGACACCGGCGACTTCTACGGCATGGGCCACAACGAGCTGCTCATCGGCGAAGCCCTCCGCTCCGCTCCCGCCGCCCGTCGCGAACAGGCGCGGATCAGCGTGAAGTTCGGCGCCCTGCGCGACCCGGACGGCGGCTGGAGCGGCTACGACGGCCGCCCGGGAGCCGTGAAGAACTTCGCCGCCTACTCCCTCCAGCGCCTTGGCGTCGACCACATCGACGTCTACCGCGTCGCCCGGCTCGACCCCGACGTACCGATCGAGGAGACGGTCGGCGCGATCGCCGAACTGGTCGAGAAGGGGTACGTCCGGCACATCGGCCTCAGTGAGGTCGGCGCCGAGACGATCCGCAAGGCCGCCGCCACCGCGCCGATCGCCGACCTCCAGATCGAGTACGCGCTGATCTCGCGCGGCATCGAGAGGTCGATCCTGCCGGTCACCCGGGAGCTGGGGATCTCCATCACGGCGTACGGCGTGCTGTCGCGCGGGCTGATCTCCGGGCACTTCACCGCCGACCGCAAGCTCGCCGCGAACGACTTCCGGGCCCACTCGCCCCGCTTCCAGGGCGACAACCTCCAGCACAACCTGAACCTGGTGGAGGCGCTGCGGAAGATCGCCGAGCAGAAGGGCGTCTCCGTCGCGCAGATCGCGATCGCCTGGGTGCTGGCCCAGGGCGAGGACATCGTGCCGCTGATCGGCGCCCGGACCAGGGAGCGGCTCGCGGAGTCGCTGGGCGCGCTGGACGTCGTACTGGACGCCGCCGACCTCGCCGCGATCGAGGACGCCGTCCCGGCCGACGCGGCCGCCGGTGAGCGCTACTCGGCCGCCGCGATGGCCCACCTCGACAGCGAGCGCTGAGCTCCGCTCCAGGTACGGTCTGAACATGTCACCGACCACCGAGACCCTGACCGCCGAGCGCATCCTCGAGGCGACCGAGGACGTGCTGCGCCGCCACGGCCCGGCCAAGGCCACCGTGGTCGACGTGGCCCGTGCGCTCGGCGTCAGTCACGGCAGCGTCTACCGGCACTTCCGGACGAAGGCGGCGCTGCGCGCGGCGGTCACGAAGCGGTGGCTGGACCGTACGTCCGAGACCCTGTCCGCCATCACCGCCGACGAGGCACGCGCCCCGGAGACCCGGCTGCGCGACTGGCTCGCGGCGCTCTTCGAGGCCAAGCGGCGCAAGGCCGGCGACGACCCCGAGCTGTTCGCCACGTACATGGTGCTGACCGGGGAGACCGGCGAAGTGGTCGACGAGCACCTCGCCGACCTGACCGGCCAGCTGACCCGGATCGTCGAGGCGGGAATAGCGGCCGGCGCCTTCACGGCCGCCGACCCGGGGACCGCCGCCGCCGCCGTCTTCCAGGCCACCGGCCGCTTCCACGACCCCGGCTACCACCGGGTGTGGGAGCGGCCGGGCGCCCAGGAGGACTTCACGGCGCTGGTGGACCTGCTGCTGCGCGGGCTTCGTGGAGCGGTCTGATGTCGCCGACGATCCGCCGCGCCGTCATCCCCGCCGCCGGGCTCGGCTCCCGGCTGCTGCCCCTCACCAAGGCGATCCCCAAGGAGATGCTCCCGGTCGGGGACAAGCCGGTGATCGAACACACCGTGCGCGAGCTGGTGGACTCGGGCATCACCGACATCACCATCGTCGTCTCCGGCGGCAAGAGTCTGATCCAGGACCACTTCCGTCCCAACCCCGCCCTCGTCGAGCAGCTTCGCGCCGACGGCAAGGCCGCCTACGCGGACGCCGTCCAGGAGGTGGAGGAGCTGGCCCGCAGGGGTCACATCACCTATCTGGACCAGCGCGGCCCGTACGGCAACGGCACCCCGGTGCTGAACGCCGCCCGTTCCTTCGGCGACGAGCCGGTCCTGGTGCTGTGGCCCGACGACGTCTTCGTCGCCGAGACGCCCCGCGCCCAGCAGCTGATCCGCGCCTACGAGCAGACCGGCTGCCCCGTGCTGGCCCTGCTGCCGATGGACCCCGCCGACTCCCAGCGCTACGGCGTTCCCGTCGTCAAGGAGGACCTCGGCGACGGGACCCTGCGCATCACCGGCCTGGTCGAGAAACCCGACCCGGGCCTGGCGCCGTCGTCGTACGCGGCCATCGGCGGCTATGTCATCACCCCCGGCATCATCGACGAACTGCGCGAGCAGACCCGCCGCTGGTACGAGCACCGGACCGGTGAGATCTACCTGACCGACGCCATCAACGCCTACGCCCATGGCCGCGCGGTCTACGGCCAGGTCATCCAGGGCCGCTGGTACGACACCGGCAACCCGGCCGACTACCTCGTAGCCCAACTGGCCCACGCCCTGGCCCACCCCGAATACGGCCCCGTACTCCGGGGACTGGTCAGCGACCTCGACGCCAAAGACGCAGGGCGCCGAGCAGGTGGGTGAGCACCCTCGGATTCCCGCCGTGCACCGCCAGAAGTCCCGCACCAGCAGGGTCGGGGTCGGGTTCGTCATCGCCACCTGCGTGAGCAGGATCGTCACCCTGCCCGTCTGCGGGACGATGTGTGCCGTCGTCCCCGTGCCGCCGACTCAGCCGTAGCGGCCGGGGACGTTCCAGGGTCGACGGGGGAGACGTCGACCCCGCCGCCCCAGCCCCAGCCCTGGCCCTGGACCTCCAGGAAGAGCGATTCCAACTCCCGCAGCTCCACCGTGAGGTTTCGGGCCCGCCGAAAGTCATCGCGACTCGCGGCCCTTGGTGGGGTCCACCGTCGCCTGGTGCGCCTCGGTGAGGTGTTCCTCCGCCTTCAGCCAGGGCAGGAACTGCGCCCCCTTGCGCCAGCCGCAGGTCTCACAACTGATCGTCCGCTGCACGCCCGCGCGCCGCACCCTGACGACATGTTCCCGCCCGTGCTGGTCCCAGCGGCTCACCTTGCTCGTGTTGATCTCCAGCACGACGCCTCCCGATATCCCGGCCAGCAAGGAGTGTGCAGCATTACCAACATCAACAGGGCTTTCCGCCTGCCGAGTTGACCGAGCCGTGCCCGGGCCCGGCCGGGGAGGCCCGCGTCACCCCACCTTGCGCGGCAGCCGCAGGCTCAGCAGTCCCGTCACGAGGACCCCGCCCAACTGCACGGCCAGCGTGGTGACCAGGGCGTTCCGCATGCCCATCCCCGGGACCAGGGAGAGGAAGAGGGTGCCGAGGGTGGCCACGCCCAGCGCCAGCGAGGCCTGCTGGGTGGTCACCATCACACCGCTGCCGACGCCCGCGCGGGCCGGCGGCACCTCGGACATCACGATCCGCATCACGACGGGCAGTTGGAGCGCCTGCCCCGCACCGGCGACCGCCGCGCCCGGCAGCAGCTGGACGAAACCGATGTCCGGCCAGTCGGCGCGCACGGTCAGCAGGAGGAGGACGACGCCCAGGCCCTGGAGCACCGCGCCCGCCGTGACCACCCGGGAGCCGAACCGTGCCACCAGCCGGGGTCCGGCCAGCGAGACGAGGAAGAACGCCAGGGCCATCGGCGCGAGCGCGAGACCGGCCGGCACCGGGCCGAGTCCCGCCCCGCTCTGCAACGCCACGGCGATGACGAACATGAAGCCGCTGAAGCCGATCGAGAAAGGCACCATGAGCGTCAGACCGCGCCGCAGCGGGGTGAGCGCGAACAGGCTCGGCGGCACCAGCGGGGTACGGCCCTGCCGGTCGGCCCGCCGCTCCACCGCGATGAACGCGCCCGCCACCAGTGGAAACGCGGCCAGCGACAGCCACGTCCACAGCGGCCAGCCCGCCGCCCGGCCCTCCGTGAGCGGGGCGAGCAACGTCAGCAGGGCGGCGGCGAGGAGCACGGTGCCGGGTCCGTCCACGGGCTCCGGGTGCTGCGAACGCGTCTCCGGGACGGCCTTGACGGCGAGGACGAGCCCGACGACCACGACGGGGACGTTCACGAGGAACACGGACCGCCAGCCGCTGCCTGCGAGGTCCGCGGCGACCAGTACACCGCCCAGGATCTGGCCCGCCACCATGGACAGCCCGGCGGTCGCGCCGTACAGGCTCATCGCCTTGGCGCGACGCGGCCCCTCGGTGGACGACTGGATGGTGGCGAGCACCTGAGGAACCATCGCGGCGGCCGCCGCGCCCTGCGCGACCCGCGCCGCGACCAGCGACCACGCGTCGGGGGCGAGGCCGCAGGCCAGCGAGGTCAGACCGAAGGCGGCCATGCCGCCGAGGAAGAGCCGACGCCGGCCGAACAGGTCGCCGAGCCGGCCGCCCAGCACCAGCAGCACGGCGTACGCGAGCCCGTACCCGGCGACGACGAGTTCGAGGACGGACTCGCTCGCGGCGAGGTCCCGGCCCATGGAGGGCAGGGCGACGTTGACGATGAAGAAGTCGATCAGGGGGAGTGCCGCGGCGAGCAGCACGGTGAACAGCCCGAGCGGGCCGAGGGAGTGGGCCGGTGCCGGGGCGCGGGCGCCCTGCGGGAGGGTGGTCGTGGTTGTCTGGGTCACGCTGCCGAGCCTGCGCCGCTCCTCAGACGGGTACCAGAGTCTCCTTATCCTGGTAGAAGCACTACCTGGCAACAGGATCCGGATGGCGGCAGGCTGGAGGCATGACGACGATGGCCCAGCGGGCGACGACGACGGCCCAGCGGGTGGCGAGCGTCACGGCGGGCACGACACCGGGCGTCACGGCGGGCACGACACCGGGCGTGACGGCGGGCACGACACCGGGCGTGACGGCGGGTGGTTCGGAGATCCGGCGTCATGAACTGGCCGCCTTCCTGCGCAGCCGCCGTGAGCGGATCACGCCCGAGCAGGTCGGTCTCCCGCGCGGAGCGCGCCGCCGCACCCCGGGGCTGCGCCGCGAGGAGGTCGCCCATCTCTCGGCGGTGGGCGTCACCTGGTACACCTGGCTCGAACAGTCCCGGGACATCCAGGTCTCGGTCCAGGTCCTGGACGCCCTCGCCCGCACGCTGCTGCTGGACCCGGGCGAACGGGCCCACCTCTTCCAGCTCGCCGCCGCGACCGACCCGACCCCCGCCTCGTCGTGCACCGGGGTCACCGACGCCGTACGCGAGATGCTCGACCAGCTCGACCCGTTGCCCGCCTGCGTCCAGAACAGCCGCTACGACATCCTGGCCTACAACCGCACCTACGCCCATCTGCTCTGCGACCTCGACGCGATCCCGCCCGAGGACCGCAACTGCATGATCCTCATCCACACCGACCCGCAGTGGCGCGAGTCGATCGTCCACCTCGACGAGAGCATGCGTCTGATGGCCGCGAAGCTCCGCGCCTCCATGGCCGGCCATCTCACCGAGCCCGCCTGGAAGATGCTGGTCAAGCGGCTTCAGTCGGAGTCCACGGAGTTCCGCGAGAACTGGGAGCGTTACGAGGTCGTCGCGACCCGCAGCAAGACCAAACAGTTCCGCAACCCGCACGTCGGCCGCCTCGACCTCACCCACACCGACCTCTGGCTGAGCCCGGAACTCGGGGCGCGCCTGGTGACGTACACACCGGTGGACGAGGCGTCACGGGAGGGGCTGGAGAAGCTGTACGCGTTCGCCAAGCAGCCGCTTTCCCCTTCCACTTCCACCAGGACCGCCGAGAGCGGGCTCAGGCGCTGACGCTCGTCGCTTCCTGGATCTCCGGGGCCTCCAGCCGCTCGGCGGTCCGCTCCGCCGTCCGCCGTGCCCATGCCCCGGTGGTCACGGCGCCCAGGACGAGGACGACGAGGCCGCAGCCCGCGAGGATCCACCAGCCGGGGACGGAGGCGGAGACGAAGGTGTCCCGGTAGGCCGAGGCGCTCACGCCCGCCGCCAGGACGGCGCCGATCACCGCGACGCCCAGGGTGTGGCCCAGCTGGCGGCTGGTGGAGGCGACCGCCGCCGCGACCCCCGCCTGACCGCGCGGCATGCCCGACACCGCCGTGTTCGTGATCGGCGCGTTCACGAAGCCGAAGCCCACGCCGAACAGCACGTACCCGAGGAACAGCGTCACGTCGGAGGTCTCCGCCTCGAACACGGCGAACAGCAGCCCGCTCGTCGTGATCGCGGCGCCCGAGATCAGCAGCGGCAGCCGTGGTCCCCGGCTGCCGACCAGCCGCCCGGACAGCGGGGCGCACAGGAACGTCGGTACGGCCATGGGCAGCATCCACAGCCCGGCGTGCAGGGCGTCGAGGCCCCGGACGTTCTGGAGGTACAGCGTGGACAGGAACAGGAACCCGCCCAGCGCGGCGAACGCGCTGACCGCCACCACGGTCGCCCCGCTGAACGGTGCCGAGCCGAAGAAGCGCAGGTCGATGAGGGGCTCGACGCGTCGACGTTCGTACCGGACCAGGCCGATCAGAGCGGCAAGGGCCACCGCCGCGAAGGGGGCGCTGACCGACGCGCCCGCCTCCGGCGCCTGGATGATCGCGTAGGTGAGGGGCCCGAAGAGGGCGATGACCAGCAGCTGGCCGACCGGGTCGGGGCGGCGGGGCTCGGGCGCGCGGGACTCGGGGACGTGGCGCATGGTCGCCAGCAGGGCCACCAGGCCGACCGGCAGGTTGATCCAGAAGATGGACCGCCAGCCGACGGACTCCACCAGAAGGCCGCCCAGCAGCGGGCCCGCGGCCATCGAGATGCCCACGACCGCGCCCCACACCCCGATCGCCCGGGCCCGCTCGCGCGGGTCGGTGAACGTGTTGGTGATGATCGACATGGCGACCGGGTTCAGCATCGAACCGCCGACCGCCTGCACCATCCGGGCCACGATCAGCAGGTCCAGGTTCGGAGCGAGCGAGCACAGCAGCGAGCCGAGCGCGAACACGACCAGCCCGGCCATGAAGACCTTCTTGCGGCCGATCCGGTCGGCGGTCGATCCCGCGAGCATCAGCAGCACGGCCAGCACGAGCGTGTACGCGTCGATCGTCCACTGGAGGCCGGCGGTGGAGGCGTGCAGATCGCTCTGCATCGCGGGCAGGGCGACATTGAGAACGGTGACGTCGAGGCTCACGATCAGCAGGCTCATACAGCAGATCGCGAGGATCAGGAGACGTCGGCGAGGGCTGAGCTCGGGCATGCGTTCCATCGTACGCCGATATCAATAGTGCGCCTAACTAATGGTCACTACATGGTCTGCCGGTGGCCGTGCCCGTCACGGGCGGTCGGAGGCCACCATGGACGGCCGGGGGCGGTCGGGGAAATGTGCGGCCGGGCACGTCGCCCGATGCGTGACAATGGGTGGATGCCCACGACCGCGCCCACGCAGCACTCGACCCTCCGGATCGGCCCGCACACCGTCACCCCGCCGGTGATCCTGGCCCCCATGGCCGGGATCACCAACGCTCCCTTCCGGACCCTGTGCCGGGAGTTCAGCGGAGGCAAGGGCCTGTTCGTGAGCGAGATGATCACGACCCGGGCGCTGGTCGAACGCAACGAGAAGACCATGCAGCTGATCCACTTCGACGCGACCGAGAAGCCGCGCTCGATCCAGCTGTACGGCGTCGACCCGGCCACCGTCGGCAAGGCCGTCCGCATGATCGCGGAGGAGGGCCTCGCCGACCACATCGACCTCAACTTCGGCTGCCCGGTCCCCAAGGTGACCCGCAAGGGCGGCGGCTCCGCGCTCCCCTACAAGCGCCACCTGCTGCGGGCGATCGTGCGGGAGGCGGTGAGCGGGGCCGGCGACCTCCCGGTGACGATGAAGATGCGCAAGGGCATCGACGACGACCACATCACCTACCTCGACGCCGGCCGCATCGCCGTCGAGGAGGGCGTCACCGCGATCGCGCTGCACGGACGCACCGCCGCCCAGCACTACGGCGGCACCGCCGACTGGGAGGCGATCGCCCGCCTGAAGGAACACGTCCCGGAGATCCCCGTCCTCGGCAACGGCGACATCTGGTCGGCCGAGGAAGCGCTGCGCATGGTGCGCGAGACGGGCTGCGACGGCGTGGTCGTCGGCCGTGGCTGCCTCGGCAGGCCGTGGCTGTTCGCCGACCTCGTGGCCGCCTTCGAGGGCCGGACGGAGGCCATCGCCCGCCCGTCCCTGCGCGAGGTCGCCGAGGTGATGGTCCGGCACGCCACGCTGCTCGGCGAGTGGATCGGCGACGAGCCGCGCGGGGTCATCGACTTCCGCAAGCACGTCGCCTGGTACCTCAAGGGCTTCGCCGTCGGATCCGAGATGCGCAAGCGACTGGCCATCACCTCGTCCCTCGCCGAACTCCGTGCCGGTCTCGACGAGCTGGACCTCGACCAGCCCTGGCCCACCGGCGCCGACGGCCCCCGCGGCCGCACCTCCGGCAACAACAGGGTCGTGCTGCCGGACGGCTGGCTGAAGGACCCGTACGACTGCGCGGGCATCAGCGAGGACGCGGAGCTGGACACCTCCGGCGGCTGAGGCGCCGCCGAGCACCCGGGAGTCGGGTGCTCAGCCGCCGAGCATCAGGGAGTCGGGTGCTCAGCGTCGGGGTGCCCGGGTGCCCTGGTGTCGAGTGTCGGGTGTTCAGCCCTTCGACGGGTGCGGGGTCGAACCGTACGCCGTCAGGAACTTGTCGCGGAACGAACTCATCTTCCACACCGGGGCGTTGTGGGCCGGTCGCAGGCCGTCGGTCCAGTTCCAGGAGGCGATCTTGTCAAGGACCTTCGGGTCCTTGGCGACGACCGAGATCGGCACGTCCCGGCTGGCGTTGTTGCCGCTGACCCGGGAGATGGGCTGGTGGTCGCCGAGGAAGACCAGCACGGTGTCGTCGGTGCCGTAGCGCTCCAGCCACTGGGTGAGCGCGGTCACCGAGTACTGGATCGACTTGCCGTACTCCGTCTTGGACTTGGCGGAGTCGGCGATGACGTCGGACGCCTTCTGGCCGGCCGCCTCGATGCCCTTGAACACCGAGCCGTCGCCGAGCCGGTCCCAGTCGACCATCTTCGGGATCGGCGCCCAGGGCTGGTGGCTCGAGGTCAGGATGATCTCCGACATCAGCGGCTTGTCGCGGTCGGTGCGGCCGTGCTCCAGCCGCTGGAACGCCTCCAGGGCGTACTGGTCGGGCATGGTCGACCAGCTGAACTTCGGCCCCTGGTAACCCATCTGGAAGGCGTCGTAGACCTTGTCCAGACCGTAGAACTTCGCCTCCGGCCAGCCCTTCTGCACACCCGGCATGATGCCGACCGTGTCCCAGGCGCCGGACTTCTGGAACGCCTTGGTCAGGGACAGGTGGTCGCTGGCCATGACCGTGCGGTAGCGCTGCTGGGTGTCCACCCACAGGCCCGACAGGGTGGTCGAGTGACCGAGCCAGCTGCTGCCGCCGTACGTCGCCGAGGTCAGCCAGCCGCTCTTCGCGCTGAAGCCGGCCTTCGTCAGCGCCTGGGTGCTGCTGTCGAGGGTCCGGTCGACGCCCGGGGCCATGCCCGGGTCCTCGATGGCGCTGCGGCCGTAGCTCTCGATGAAGGTGAAGATGACGTCCTTGCCGCGCAGGTCCGGCACGAGCTGGTCGGCCGGGGTGGCCCCGAACGTGTCGCTGCGGGCCACCTTTCCGAACGCGGCCTCGTCCTTGAGGGTGTCCCGCACCCGCCTGGCCTCGGAGGCGACCGTGCCCGCGACCCGGTCGGAGGCGATGGGACCCCCGGCGATCTGGATACCGAGCACGGAGCAGGTGATCCACGCGGTGCCGGCGATCAGCGTGCCCCGGGTCGCCCGCCGGGTGTCCCGCGCCAGGAGGCCGCTCAGCCGGACCGTCGCCAGCGCCATGACGGCCATGATCAGTACGACGAGCAGAGCGAGCCCGATCGACGCGGCGAGGGCGACGGCCCCGCCCAACGAGTCCGCCACGTACGACTGCGCGTCGCTCAGCAGGGTCCAGTCCAGGACGAGGTTGAAGTCGCGGCCCAGGTACTCCACGAACTGCATGTCGAGCACGTTCAGTATGGTCAGCGCGCCGAGGGCCGTTCCGGCCAGCGCCGCCAGCGCCACCCGGGGCCTGCGCGGCAGCGCCAGCAGCACGGCCGCGCCGATGATCGCCTCAACCGGCAGCCGCAGGAAACGGCTCGCGTGGAGTGCGAAGAGACGATTCGGCAGCAACAAGGCCCCGAGCACGAGCACGAGCGAGACGACGGTCGCCGTCCACCACACCACCCGGGCGGCCCGGGGATGCCGACTCCGCCAGTCCCGCCAGTACGCGACCCGAGCCCGCAGCCCCCGGGGCACAGCCCCACCGGACCCGCCGCCACCGGACCCGCCGTCCTCGTGGGACCCGCTGTCCTCGCCGCCCGTACCGGTCTCGCCGGTTGCCCCGCCTCCGCCCGATGTCCCGCTTTCGCCGGTTGCCTTGCTTTCCCCGGTTGCCCTGCTCTCGTGGGCTGCACCAGTCGTGTCGGTCGTGGCGGTTGTGGCGGTGGCACCGGTCGTGGCGGTGGCTCCGGTCGCCTCGCCCGCGCCGGTCGCGCCGGTCGCGCCGGTCGCGCCGACAGTGCCGACCGCCCCCGCCTCGCTCGTCTCGCCTTCGGCGTCCGGGGTCTGGGCCGCCGGGTCGTCGCCCGAGGGGGTTTCTGCCGTCGCGGCCTCCGCCGCCGGGCTCTCCTCCGCGGGGGCTTCCGCCGTCGGGGCCTCAGCGGAGGGGCTTGCCTTCGCGGGGGCTTCCGTCGGCGGGTTCTCTTCCGCGGGGGCGTCTGCCGTCGGGGACTTCGCCGTCGAGGCGTCTGCCGTTGGGGCCTCGGCCGAGGGGCTTGCCTTCGCCGGGGCTTCCGTCGTCGAGGTTTCTGCCGTCGGAGGCTCCGTCGACGGGCTTCCCGTCGTGGGGGCTCCTGCCATCGAGGCCTCGGCCGGCGGGGTCTCGTCCGAGGGGCTCTCCGCCGTCGGGCTCCTAGTCGCCGGGGCCTTGGCCGTCGGGCTCTTCGTCGCCAGGACCTCGGCCGACGGACTCTCCTTCGCCTGGGTCTGTGCCGACGGGGTCTCCGGCTGCGTGGTCGTCACGGCGTCGTCCTCGGGGTCTTTCGGTGCAGGCGGCTGGGATGAGCGAGTGGAGACAGGCACCCGGGGGTCCTTCCGTACGAAGCCCGGCGGTTCGGCGGATCCGACATGGGTCGGATCCGCCACAGTTTCGTACGGCCTGTTCTCGGCTCGCGTTCAGCCCCCCTCGGCCAGCGCTCGGCAAACACCACGCAAACGCCACGCCAAGCAGCCCGACCGGGGCCCGACCAGGGCCGGAGCAGGGCGGGACCGGGGCCGGACCGGGGATGGCTACGCGCCGCCGACCGCCGTGAGCAGTGCCAAGGGGGCCGCCGCCGAACGGGACTCCCGTACACACGCGTGCGGGTACGGTACCGGTTCCGCGTGGGTGTCGCGGCCGTATCCCGCGAGGACCTCCGGGAGGCGGTGACCGGTCGCCGTCGCCGCGTCGACCAGCGCGTGGGCGACCGTACGGGCCTCGTCGTGCAGGCCGTAGCGGGCGAGGCCCAGCGTGATCAGCGCGTTGTCGTGCGGCCAGACCGAACCGCGGTGGTAGGAGAGCGGGTGGTACGCCGGCTGCCCGGACGCCAGCGTGCGCACGCCCCAGCCGGAGAAGAAGTCCGGCTCGAGCAGGCGCCGGCCGACGGCCTCCCCGTACTCCTTGTCCAGCAGGCCCGACCAGAGCAGATGCCCGGCGTCCGAGGCGAGCGCGTCGACCTGGCGGCCCTCGCCGTCCAGGGCGAGCGCCGGGAACGAACGGTCCCGCATCCAGAAGTCCCGCTGGAACCGGTCCCGCAGGTCGGAGGCCGCCTGTTCCAGCAGGGCCGCGTACTTCTCGTCCTCCCACACGGTGCGCGCCAGCCACGCCGTGCGGCGCAGCGCGTCGTACGCGTAGCCCTGGGCCCCCGCCGCCATCACCGCTCCGGTCGCGCGGGCGCCGTCCGCGGAGCAGATGGCGCCGGGGGAGTCCTTCCAGTTCTGGTTGGCCAGACCGCCCTGATCGGCCCGGTAGACCAGGTAGCCGCGGGAGGTGAGACCGCCGTGGTCCAGCATCCAGCCGACCGCCGCGCGGGCGTTCGGCTCCAGTCGGCGGGCCAGCGCCGCGTCACCGGTCTGCTCGGCATATGCGCCGAGGAGGACGAGGAACAGCGGGGTCGCGTCCACCGAGCCGTAGTAACGGCCGTACGGGACCTGCCCGAAGTGGGCGAGTTCGCCGTGCCGCACCTCGTGCACGATCTTGCCGGGCTGGGCCACCGACTCCGGGCCGGTCTCGGTGGCCTGGGCCGCGGCGAGCGCGAGGAGCGTGGCGGCGGCCGGACGGGGGTGATAGGGGAGGACGAAGAGGGAGGTGAGCAGGGCGTCGCGGCCCAGCAGGGTCAGGAACCAGGGGACGCCCGCCGCCGGGACGCGCAGCTCCTCGCCGTCCGGACCGGTCGCCTGGACCTGGAGCGATGCCAGGTCCGCGAGCCCGCGCGCACAAGCGGCGGCCAGCTCGGGCCAGCCGGTCGGGAAGGCCACCCCCTGCGCGAACGCGTCTTCCTGCGTCAGGAGTTGCCCGGTCACCGAGGCCGGCGAGCGGGGCACCCGCAGGGTCCGCTTCTCCCCGTGCGGCCGGGCCATCACCCGCAGGGTCAGCTCGGCGGAGCCGTGCGGCTCGAGTTCGAGCTTCCACACCAGACGGCGGGCGCCGGTGCCGGTCTCCTCGACGCCGTCCGGCACGGGCTCGGCCGTCACCGTCGTACAGGACTTCCACTCACCGCGCCGGTAGGTGAACTCCACGCCGTCGTCCAGGACCTGGCGGCGCCGGACGGCCCCGGCCTTCGCGTACGTCCGGTGGTCGGAGCGCAGTTCGAACTGGTCGGTGAAGTCGGCGTCGGCGGTGACCGCCAGGCGGACCGTCGTCGGCACCGGCCGGTTGCTGACGACCCGCAGTGACTCCACGAACGAGCTGTCGCCGACGGCCTGTTCACGGAAGAGCGTGCAAGAAGGCGGCTCGTTGCGGCCGCCGCGCGGGACGAGCACGCACCGTGTGGTGTCCCCGTCCGCGACCGGCGAGAGCACCTCCGGCACGGCGCCGTCGACCGTCAGCTGCCAGCGGCTGAGGTGCCGGGCGTCCCGGACGAACAAGCCCTCGGGGGATCCGGCGGCCGCCCCGGAGCCCCCTACGCCGCTGATGTCCCCGCGGTCGCCCACGGCGGCGAACGTCCCGCCGTACACGAGCAGATGATGCCGGTCCGTCATACCCGGTCCCCTCCCTTGAGAGCCGTGATACCCGTGCCGGCCGTGATGTCCGGGCCGGCCATGACACCCGTGCCTGACGTGGTGTCCGACGTCGTGCCTGACGTGGTGTCGTCGTGCAGCAGGTCGAGCGTGAGCGCGGCGGTCCAGCTGAAGCCGGTCGCGCCGCAGGCCTCGCCGGTGTACGGGTCGACGTACTCCGCGAAGTCCGAGCTGTCCGCGATGTCCAGGACGGCCCGGCGCAGCGCGTCCGCGTCGGCCTGGGCACCGTGCAGTCTGAGACCCCGCTCGAGCAGCCAGCTCGTGTTGAACCAGGCCGGGCCGCGCCAGTAGCGGTGCGGGTCGAAGGCCTCGCCGAGCAGGTCGTAGCTGGGCGCGAGGCGGGTGGCGGTGCCCAGGCCGAAGTGCGGGCCGCGCAGGGTCCGTACGAGAGCGGCGGCCACCTCGCGCGGGAGGCCGGGCAGGAGGAGGGGGACGAGACCGGAGACGCCGCGCTCGGGGATCAGGCCGCCGGCCGGCCGGGGGGGGGGGCCCCGGGTCCGGGTCCGGCTCCGGGTTCCCGCCGCGCAGGTCCCGGCAGAAGAACATGCCCTCCGCCGGATCCCACAGCCGCTCGACGAGCGCCGCCGTCAACCGCTCCGCGCGCGCGTGGCGGGCCGAGCCGGTCGCCCCCAGCTCGTACGCGATCCGCGCGAGCGCGTGCTCGGAGGCGATGAGCAGCGCGTTGAAGGAGGGATCCTCGACGGCGAACTCCGCACCCCCGACGCCATGACCACCCCCACCGCGCCCGTCCTGGTGCCCACCGCGCCCGTCCAGATGCTCACCGCGCCCGCCCAGGTGCCCGCCGTCGCGCACTCCGCCGCCACGCACCCCGCCGCCACGCACCCCGCCGTCCCGCACCCCGCCGTCCCGGTATCCGCCGTCCCGGTACTCCGTGGCCAGCCGTACGTACCGCCCGTAGTCCAAGTCTGTCGGACGGTCCTCGGGGGCCCCGTGGTCGAGGTCGGCGCGCCGGAAGGAGCGGGCCGGGGCCGGGGTGACCCGGGAGAGCGGCGCGTCCCAGCCGGGCGCGTTGTCCATGCCCTGCTCCCACGGATGGACGACCGACACCAGCCCGCCGCCGCCCAGGTCGCGCCGGTGCAGCAGATAGCGGTGCCAGGCGGCCAGCCGGGGATACATCCGGGTGAGAAAGCCGCGGGCGCGGGAGAGCCCCGGGTCGGCGCAGTGCACCAGCCAGGCCGCGAGCGCGTGCACCGGTGGCTGCACGATGCCGGAGGTCTGTACGGTGCGCGGGGCGCCCGCAGCGCGCCCCGCGGTCGAGGAACGCCAGAAGTCGGGGCTCGGGAAATACGCGTCGAGCGGCACGGAGGGGTTGAACACGATGTGCGGGATGCGCCCGTCGCCCCACTGGGCGTCCAGCAGCGTCTCCAGCTCCGTCTGCGCCCGGCGCGGTGAGACGTGCCGCAGGCCGATGGCGATGAACGCCGAGTCCCAGGACCACTGGTGCGGGTACAGACCGGGTGAGGGAACCGTCGACGTCCCGGTCCAGTTGCCCGCCAGTACGTTCACCGCCCTGCGGCGCAGGGACTCGGGATGCGGAGTCCCGGGCGCCGGAGCCCCGAGGCGCGGCGGACCCGGCGGGATACCCGGATCGTATGCAACGGCGTACTCCGCCGGGCGGGCGATGAGCTGGGCGGTGCGATCCACTCGGGGCTCCCCGAAGACGACAGGGCCGACTGGTTCGGCAGCGGCTACCGTAGGGTTACGTCTATTTAACACGCAAAACTCAATATGTAATGCAGGCTTGAGAAACACAAGGGGGTGCGCATGACGGGACGAGGACAGGGCAGTGCCGGCGATCTGCTCGAACTGGTGCGCAAGGGGCAGGCGACGACACGTGGAGCCCTCCAGCAGGCCACCGGCCTCTCCCGCGCCACCGTCGGCCAGCGTCTGGACCGCCTCTTCCGGGCCGGCTGGCTGCGCGAGGGCGCCGGCGGCCCGGTCGACTCCCCGTTGGGCGGCCGCCCCTCGATCACCCTCGAGTTCGACGACGCCCACGCGGTCGTCCTGGCGGCGGACCTGGACACACGGCACGCCCGGGCGGCCGTACTGACGCTGACCGGGGAGATCCTGGCCGAGCACGGCGGCACGCTGGTCATCGAGGACGGGCCGGACGCGGTGCTCGGCGAGCTGGGCGGCTGGTTCGCGGAGCTGCTGGAGAAGGCCGGCCACCGGCCGGACGAGGTGTGCGGCATCGGCCTCGCCGTCCCCGGCCCGGTCGACAGCGAGACCGGCCGGGTCGTCCAGCCGCCGATGATGCCCGGCTGGGACGGCTACGACATACGGGGGCGCCTCGCGAGAGCGTTCACGGAACGCACCGGGGCACCCGCCCTCCCCGTCCTCGTCGACAACGACGCGAACCTCATGGCGTATGGAGAACAGCGCACCGGACACGCCGACTGCTCGGCGTTCGTGCTGGTCAAGGTGTCGACGGGAATCGGCGCGGGGGTCGTGGTCGGCGGCTCGATCTTCCGCGGCATCGACGGCGGGGCCGGCGACATCGGCCACATCCGGGTGGGTGCGGAGGCGCTGTGCCGCTGCGGCTCCTACGGCTGCCTCGCGGCGGTCGCCAGCGGTGGCGCCGTCGCGCGCAGGCTCGCGGAGTCGGGCGTCCCGGCGTCCTCGGGCTCAGATGTGCGGGACCTGCTCGCCGCCGGACACCCGGAGGCCGCCGCGCTGGCCCGCGAGGCGGGGCGCCGGGTGGGGGACGTACTGGCGACGGTGGTCACGCTGCTCAACCCCGGGGTCCTGATGATCGCCGGGGATCTGGCCGGAACCGCCTTCCTGACGGGCGTCCGCGAGCTGCTCTACCAGCGCGCGCTGCCCCGCTCCACGGCCCATCTGGACGTGGTGACCTCGCGGCTGGGGGAGCGGGCGGGCCTGGTGGGAGCGGGTGCGCTGGTCGTGGAGTACCTGTACGCGCCGGAGCGGGCGGAGGAGCGGTTGCTGGCGCTCGGGGTGTGAGGGACGCTCGTGTGGCGGGACGTGTGGACGCTTGCCTCACGGGACGTCCGGACGGTCGTGTGACAGGACGTCCGGACAGCGTGTGGCGGGACGTCGGGACGTTCGTGTGACAGGACGTCCGCACGGCCGTGTGACGAGCGGGTTTCGGTCCCGTGCGGGTCGGCGGGCGCGTCCGCATCGTGAAATCGAGGCGCTCACGGAAGCGTATTTCCAGCGTGATTCTCGCCACCTCTGAGGGGGGAGTTGCTCAGATGAGCGGATCAAGGGCGAATGCACTTCTCCAAGGACTGGCACTCAGTGCCACCCGTTGATCGTTCATCGATCGAAATCAATCGTGCCACGCAACGCTCATCTGAGCGTAAAATGGGGCGCGAGAGGGATGGGTGCGTTCAAGAAGTGAAAACATGAACGGCCGTGCGCTTGCCAAGCCTTGACTTTCGATCCGCTGGCGGACGGCTGGTTACGGGCACATGACGCGCGAGTGGACGTACCCAGGAGCCTTTGATCTGGGTATGTTCCTGGCCGTCAGGGCAGCCACCGCGTCCTCGAGGAGTCGAGACCCGTGTCGGAAAACAAAGATCTCCCGGTAGCCGAGCAGGCCGCGACCGTTGAGGGCGTGAAGTTCGTCTACGACTTCACCGAGGGCAACAGGGACCTCAAGGACCTCCTCGGCGGCAAGGGTGCGAACCTCGCCGAGATGACCAACCTGGGCCTTCCCGTCCCTCCGGGCTTCACGATCACCACCGAGGCCTGCAAGGTCTACCTCGACAGCGGCGAGGAGCCGGCGGCACTGCGTGACGAGGTGAGTGCGCACCTCGACCTGCTGGAACAGGGCATGGGCAAGAAGCTCGGCCAGGCCGACGACCCGTTGCTGGTCTCGGTCCGTTCCGGCGCCAAGTTCTCGATGCCCGGAATGATGGACACGGTCCTCAACATCGGCCTCTCCGACAGGTCGGTCCAGGGTCTCGCCAAGCAGTCCGGCGACGACCGCTTCGCCTGGGACTCCTACCGGCGACTCATCCAGATGTTCGGCAAGACGGTCCTCGGCGTCGACGGTGAGCTCTTCGAGGACGCCCTGGAGGCCGCGAAGACGGCCAAGAAGGTCACGGTCGACACCGAGCTGGAGGCCGTGGACCTGAAGAAGCTGGTCACCCGCTTCAAGAAGATCGTCAAGACCGAGGCCGGCCGCGACTTCCCGCAGGACCCGCGCGAGCAGATGGACCTCGCCATCCACGCGGTCTTCGACTCCTGGAACACCGACCGCGCGAAGCTCTACCGCCGCCAGGAGCGCATCCCGGGCGACCTGGGCACGGCCGTCAACGTCTGTTCGATGGTCTTCGGCAACCTGGGCCCCGACTCCGGCACGGGTGTCGCCTTCACCCGCGACCCCGCCTCCGGCCACCAGGGCGTGTACGGCGACTACCTCCAGAACGCCCAGGGCGAGGACGTGGTGGCGGGCATCCGCAACACCGTCCCGCTCGCCGAGCTGGAGTCGATCGACAAGAAGTCGTACGACCAGCTGATGCAGATCATGCAGACGCTGGAGAACCACTACAAGGACCTCTGCGACATCGAGTTCACCATCGAGCGCGGTCAGCTGTGGATGCTCCAGACCCGGGTCGGCAAGCGCACGGCGGGTGCGGCCTTCCGCATCGCCACCCAGCTCGTCGACCAGGGCCTGATCGACGAGGCCGAGGCGCTCCAGCGGGTGACCGGCGCCCAGCTCGCCCAGCTGATGTTCCCGCGCTTCGACGAGGAGGCGAAGGTCCAGCAGGTCGGCCGGGGCATCGCGGCGTCGCCGGGTGCGGCGGTCGGCAAGGCGGTCTTCGACTCGTACACGGCCGTGAAGTGGTCCCGCTCCGGCGAGAAGGTCATCCTGGTCCGCCGCGAGACCAACCCCGACGACCTGGACGGCATGATCGCGGCCGAGGGCATCCTGACCTCCCGCGGTGGCAAGACCTCCCACGCGGCCGTGGTCGCCCGCGGCATGGGCAAGACCTGTGTCTGCGGCGCCGAGGAGCTCGAGGTCGACACCAAGCGCCGCCGGATGACGGTCCCGGGCGGACACGTCGTCGAGGAGGGCGACCTCATCTCCATCGACGGGTCGAGCGGCAAGGTGTACCTCGGTGAGGTGCCCGTCGTCCCCTCCCCGGTGGTGGAGTACTTCGAGGGCCGGATGCACGCGGGCGCCAACGACGCCGACGAGCTGGTCGAGGCCGTGCACCGGATCATGGCGTTCGCCGACCGCAAGCGCCGCCTGCGGGTGCGAGCCAACGCGGACAACGCCGAGGACGCGATGCGCGCCCGCCGCTTCGGCGCCCAGGGCATCGGTCTGTGCCGTACGGAGCACATGTTCCTCGGCGACCGCCGTGAGCTGGTCGAACGCCTGATCCTCGCGGACACGGAAACCGAGCGCGAGGAGTCGCTGAAGGCGCTCCTGCCCCTTCAGAAGCAGGACTTCGTGGAGCTGTTCTCCGCGATGGACGGCCTCCCGGTCACGGTCCGGCTCCTGGACCCGCCCCTGCACGAGTTCCTCCCCGACATCACCGAACTGTCGGTCCGGGTGGCGCTGGCGGAGTCCCGTCAGGAGCCCCACGAGAACGAACTCCGGCTCCTCCAGGCCGTCCACCGCCTGCACGAGCAGAACCCGATGCTGGGCCTGCGCGGCGTGCGCCTCGGCCTCGTCATCCCCGGCCTGTTCACCATGCAGGTACGGGCGATCGCCGAGGCCGCGGCCGAGCGCAAGGCGGCCAAGGGCGACCCGCGCCCGGAGATCATGATCCCGCTCGTCGGCACGGTCCAGGAGCTGGAGATCGTCCGCGAGGAGGCCGACCAGGTCATCGCGGAGGTGGAGGCGGCGACCGGCGTCCAGCTGAAGCTCTCGATCGGCACGATGATCGAGCTGCCGCGCGCCGCGCTGACCGCCGGTCAGATCGCCGAAGCGGCACAGTTCTTCTCCTTCGGCACGAACGACCTCACCCAGACGGTGTGGGGCTTCAGCCGCGACGACGTCGAGGCCTCGTTCTTCACGGCCTACCTGGAGAAGGGCATCTTCGGCGTCTCCCCGTTCGAGACGATCGACCGGGACGGCGTGGGTTCCCTGGTGAAGCTGGCGGTCGAGGCCGGCCGCGCCACCCGCCCCGACCTGAAGCTCGGCGTCTGCGGCGAGCACGGCGGCGACCCGGAGTCCGTCCACTTCTTCCACGAGGTGGGCCTGGACTACGTCTCCTGCTCGCCGTTCCGGATCCCGGTCGCGCGACTGGAGGCGGGCCGGGCGGCATCGCAGTCGACGGGAAGCGACCACCGCTGACGCCCCGATAACCCCGGAGCCGCTGCCGGTCCCCGACCCTCACCGATCGGCAACGACTCCGGCGCACCAAGGAGGACGGCACCCTGTGCGGGGGTGCCGTCCTCTTGTGGTTTCTGGCGGGTCGTGGCTGGAAGTCGATCACCTGATGTGATGGATGTGGGGTGATAGATCGTTTCTGTCAACTTACGTGGCGCTACAGTCCGTTACTCACGGCGACGATGACGTTGCTGATGGTCACGGAGGTATGCATGAAGAGGGCAGTGCTCGGCTTGGCTGCGGTTGGTCTGGCGCTCGGCGGGGCGGTGGCGGCGGTTGCTTCGCCGGCGGAGGGGGGTATCCCGCAGCTTGAATCTTCGGGCGTTGAATTCAGCGGCGGGCACTACAAACTCAACCGGCCCGGGGTCAATCACGGTGCCTTCGAGTGGCGGGGTCGGCTCACGGACACGCTCGTCGCTGACCGCCATAACGTTTACGTTGACGTCCAAGTGCAAGGGCACGACTGGGTGCGCTATTACGGCAAGCAGCGGAGCTCGGTTCTGCTGCGTCAGTCGAATTGGAACGGTGCCCAGCGCTACATCGGCGAAGCGAAGCTTCGAGTCTGTCGCGACCGAGGCAGCCTTCATCCGGACAACTGCGCACCGCTCCAAACCTTCTCGCACGACTGGGACCGTGGCTGACTGTCCGCCTTCTCGAGCCCAGGTGTACCCACCTGGGCTCGAGCTTCTGATAGGAGATCGAGATCAAGACGTCAGAAGTCCTTTTCGCCCGCGGGGTTGACCTCTTCTATGGTGAGACGCTGGCAGTCCGTAGTGCGGACTTCTCGCTGGGGCGCGGGCGGGTCGCGGCGATTACTGGGCAAAGCGGGTCCGGGAAGTCGTCACTGCTTTATTGTCTGGCCGGGGTGCTGCCGGTGTCCTCTGGCGACGTCCGTTTCGATGGATGTTCGCTCGGCGCTCTCAATGACGAGGAACTCAGCATGCTCCGCCGAGAGCGGTTTGGCTTCGTCTTTCAGTATGGCGAACTGCTACCCGAGCTGACGGTGGAGGAAAATGCTGCGCTACCACTCTGGTTGGCTGGACAGCGCAAGGCCGAAGCTCTTGCCGCAGCCGGTGAGATCCTGGGGCGGCTCGGCCTTGCGGATCTACGCAAGCGGCGTCCGTCGCAGGTGTCGGGAGGGCAGAGTCAGCGTGTCGCGGTCGCACGGGCGTTGGTGCACAGACCTGCTGTCGTCTTCGCCGATGAGCCCACCGGCTCACTCGACAGCAGCAATGCCTCGGCTGTCTTGGATGAGTTTCTAGGCCTGGCGCGGTCGCAGGGAACGGCTGTGGTGCTTGTGACTCACGACACGCAGGTGGCAGATAGGGCCGACGACCGCTACGCCATGTGTGATGGCGTGCTCACGGCTCAGGTGCGGGAAGCGTCATGAACGAACTTTTCCTAGGCCTCAAGTTGTTGCTGGGTAGCGGTCGGGGCAACCGCACTCGCTTCTTGCTCATGGTGTTGGGCGGCGCAATTGGGGTGTGCTGCTTGGCGATTGTGCTCGCGATCCCGAGCATCCTGGCCGCACAGGACGCCCGAAAGGCGGCTCGAGAGCCGGACTGCTCAAATGGACTGGGCAGATGCACCTCAACAGCGAGGGGAGCGGACGGCTTGGCGCTTACCCGAGTCGACCCCTACGGATCCGACCCCCTCACCCGGATCTTCTTGGCACAGGTTGGTGGGCCCATCGCCCCGCCACCTGGGCTGCGTAAATTTCCCGGTCCCGGCGAGGTGTTCGTTTCCCCCCGGATTCACGAGCTACTGCGAAGCGATCGTGGCCTTGCTCAGCTCATGCCGGGGAAAGAGATGGGCATCATTTCGGCCCACGGGCTGGCGCAACCCGATGAGCTGTATGCGTACGTCGGTGCCAGACCTGAAGAGCTGAAGGGGGGCGGCCACCTGTCGGGATTCGGCTGGAAAGAGGCGCGCTATCCCACCGTAGAGCCCTCCACGCTCGACATCCTGCGCTTCACCTTGTCGGGTGTCGTGCTGCTACCGCTAGCGGTGTTCCTCTCCGTGTGCGCCCGGCTGTCCGCGGCCTCCCGTATGAGGCGGTTGGCCGCGTTGCGTCTGCTCGGGCTGAGCAGAAAGGGCACGCAGCGCGTCAACGCGGCCGAGACCGTCGCTGCCGCGTTGTTGGGTGCCGTCCTCGGTCTGGGTGCCTACTGGGTCGTCAACCAACTGGTTTCACGGATTGGCTTGCCGGGGTTCAAGTGGTACCCGGCCGATGGTGCGCTGCCCGGGACCGCGCTTCTCGTCTGTCTGGTGGGTTGTCCAGCGCTTGCCTGGTTCGTGGGCCGGGTCGGAGCGAAGAAGGCTGCGGCCAACCCGCTGGCCGTGCGGCGCAGTGCTGTGGAGAAGCCGCCCCGCCTGTGGGGACTGCTCCCGCTGGTTCCTGGACTGGGCATTGTCGTTGGTTACTGCGTGGCAGGCGCGACGGGACATGTCCCCACCGACACATCGTTCTCCGCGATCCTGATGCCGCTCGCCGTCGTACTGGTGGGTGCCGGCCTGGTGCTGTCGCTGCCGATCCTTTCGCGCGCCCTGGCCCGGCAGGTGGCTCGCGCCACGGGTTCGCTCTCTCTGGGGCTGGCAATGCGCCGCAACGAGGTGGAACCGGGCGGGGCCCTCAGAGTGGCTACCGGACTGGTGCTGCTGGTCTACGCGGCGTCGCTCACGCAAGGCGTGCTAATCGAGCTGAATCAGGTATCCAAGAACACCTCGCCGGTACAGCTCTACACCATGGCGCTCGACAATGTTCCCGAGAACAAGGTGCAGGCCCTCACCAAGGTGCCGGGCATCCGCAGCCACGCCATTCAGGCGCGGTCATGGAACGACCCCGACAGCGAGAATCGGTCGAGCATCAGTGCCGTGATCGCCACCTGCGATCAGCTGCGCAGGATGGCCTCAGCCGTTGAGAACTGCGTCGACGGACGTCCCGCGCGGCTGTTGGTTCCAGATCAGACTTACGAGGAGAACAGCAAGCCAGGGCGTAGTTTCCCTTTCCAACTGCGGAACTCCGACGGGAAGCGCCGGGTCGTCACGGTGCAGGTGCCGAGCCAGACGATCAAGTATCGCGACGACGCGGCGGCGCAGCTGGTCGGCAGCGGCACTGTTCTGATCCCACCATCCTCACTTCCCGCCGGCTTCCGTCCTACGGGCAGGGCCACGCTCGCCCTCCTCAGCAGCTCTGCACCGCAGACCGTGCGTTCCGCACTCGAAGGCATCGCGGGGGTCGACCCCACGATCGAGGTCGAGACGAACGGCGTGGATGCCGCTTCGCTCCAGCAGATCACCGTCATCAAGACCTTGCTGGCCGTAGGCATGATCCTGGGCCTGATCATCGGCGTGGCGGCATACCTCGTCGCCGCCACCGATCGAGCCGTGGAACGCCGTCCCCAAGTGACTGCACTGGCGCTGCTCGGGGCCAGGCCCCGGACGCTCCGGACCGTACAGGTCGCTCAAGTCGTGTTGCCCCTGACCGTCGGGCTCGTGCTCGCGGTGGTTACCGGAAAGATGGCCGAGTCGAGTTACCTGGTAACCGGTGGCGGGGCTGTCTTCTGGGACGGCGCCGGGCTCCCGTTGCTGCTCGCCTCCGCGCTCGGCGTGGTGGTCGTCGCCGGGCTGGGGGCCCTGCCGTTGGTCGGGCGGCGGATTGATCCGGAATTGATTCGGCGGGACTGAGGGGGATGTCGGGCGGGAGGTGGGGCGGCATCCGGGGTATTCACCTGGTGGTCGACGAACGAGTCCCTGTCCAGATCGTCGTCGGGTCGGCCTACGACGATCTGCTGGGAAGGCTTCACGGTCCGGCTCCCGTTCCGGAGCGCATCGTGCGGCCCGAACGGGACGGCGACGTCATCACGCCGCCACCGCCGCCGAGCCGCGAGGCGATCTACTTCTACGAGGAGTTCGGCGGCGGCCTGGATTCCGGACCGCGCCGAGGCTGGACGCCGTACATGAGGCCGTCTACCGGGGCGGCCGCTGGTGGCCCGTGGAAGACGCGGTTGTTCCGACCGGGCGTCCTGTGGTTCTGCGATGCGACGAGGCATCGGCCGACGGCGCCTCCCCGTCCGGGAACGTGCTGATCACATACGCGGACGGCTACCAGGTCGGGAGCGTGTAGCGGCACGCGCCGTCGTCTCTCATTCGCAGCCGACGCCGTCGCCGTCGCGGTCCAGATGGCGTCCGTAGCCCGGGTCGCCCACGTGCACCGGAGCGGCTCCGGCCGCGCGGGCGGCCGTGCAGTTCTCGTAGTAGACGCTTCCGGAGCCGCCCGAGTCGCCGGCGCCGCCTGAGCCGTCGGCCGGATCCGCTGCGCCGCTGTCCTCGTTCGCCGCCGCCTTCGCCTTAGCGGTGACCGTCTTCGTCACCTTGACCGTCTCCGTCGCCGTGGCGGTCACCGTGCCCGCCGGTTCGGGTATGGCTGTCTCCGTCGCCGTGGTCGTCACGGTCACCGTGGGCCGCGGTTCGGCAGACGTCGGCTTGGCCTCGGTTGTTCCGTCGCCTTCGCTGCCGCCGATGCCCACGCCGACGAACAGGGCCAGGGCGAGGGCGGGCAGGACGTATCTCTTCCGGGCCCACCTGGGAGCGGGGTTCCGGGCGGGCGGTGCGGTGTACGGGTTGGTCATGGCGTCCCCCAAAGCTGTGGTGTGAGGGGACGACGGTATGGCCGGTTTGTGAGTGACGCCGGAGCAGTGACCGTACTGTGACTTTCTGTGGGCGGGCGCGGTTCACGCCTCGGCGCCGCGTCTTCGCGACGGCGGCGTGGCCGTAGCCGCTGAGGGAGGCCTTCCGTCGGGGCGCACGGGGTGGCGCATCGTCACGTCCTACTCGTCCGGGTCCCAGGCCATGAGCTGGTCGAGGAGAGGCCGGTCGCCGTCGAGCTTCAGGGAGTCCAGCGGCATACGGCTGTACAGGGCCAGAACCAGGTCAGCGGCCGTGCCTCGGAGGGAGGCGTCGGCCGCGTCCTGGTCCTCGCCGGCAGCGGTGGCGGGCACCGCGCCGGGCGTGGCGGGACGGGTGATCCGTGCGCCGTCGGCGGAGACCGAGAGGCGCCAGGAGCGGCCCTCGGTGGCATGGAAGTCGACGGCGGCTGGCTTGTGCGGCCAGGCGGTCGTCGTTGCGCAGCAGGTGCACAGGAACTCGTCGACGCCGTCGAGTGCCACCTCGTCCGGCAGCGGCCGCGGGGCGCCCACGGTGAGCTGGGCGTCGTAGGTGTGCACCGCGAACTCCTGGAGCTGGTGCCGGGCGACGGCACCGCAGGTCCGCGGGGACTGCGACGTATCCCACCACGTCCAGCATCCGGGATCCGGGCCGGCCTCCCGCAGTGCGCTCAGCGGCTGCTCCGTGGACTCGGCCGACCAGGCCAGCAGGGCCTCGCGATCCCGGGGCGGGGCCGGGGCGCCCTCCGGGGCGGACTTGGCCGCGGCGGCAGGTCCCGCGGCGATGGTGGCGGCCCAGGAGCCGCGCCCCTCGCCCAGGTGCCGCACCAGATCGAACAGCGTCCACTCGGGGCAGGTCGGCACCTGCATCTCGAGGCTGGGCGCGGAGGCGACCGCCGTGCGGAAGACGTCGACCGTTCGTCGATCAGTCGCAGCAGAGCCGGGAATTCCAGGGGGTTCTCCACTCTGGCTGTCCATCACCGTGCTCCGACGACGGACAGCGGATTTCGGAGCCGACGCGGCGGACGCACGGCACCGGCCGCGCGCCCTCGGATGCCGGGCTGCGTTGGGGGTGGTGACCAGCCGGCCCGTGGGTCAGGTTCCATTCAATCCTGGTCCCGAAGTGCCTGTCCGAGTGCCCCCGCGTCAACGGGAGCGCCGTAGGCTGCACGCGCAGGCTACGGAGGGAGTACGGCCATGTCCGGCTGGAGCACTCACGACATCCCTGGTCAGAGCGGTCGTACCGCCGTCGTCACCGGGGCCAACAGCGGGCTCGGGTACGTCACCGCACGTGAGCTGGCCCGTAAGGGGGCACGGGTGGTGCTCGCCTGCCGGAGTGAAACGCGTGGGCGGGAGGCCGTCCAGCTTCTGCGCGGTGACGTTCCGGACGCGGAGGTGGAGTTGCGGACGCTCGATCTCGGAGACCTCGCCTCGGTCCGGGAGTTCGCGGCCAGGCTGCCGTACGAGCGGCTCGACCTGCTCGTCAACAACGCGGGCGTGATGGCGTTGCCGTACGGCACCACCGCCGACGGGTTCGAGACACAGTTCGGGGTGAATCATCTCGGGCACTTCGCCCTCACCGGGCTGTTGATGCCCGCCCTGCTCGCGGCGCAGGACCGGCCCGCCGGGGCGCGGATCGTGACCGTCTCCAGCATGGTCCACCTGCTCGGCAATATCGACCCGGACGATCTCAACTCCGAGCGCCGCTACCGCCGTTGGCTCGCCTACGGTCGCTCCAAGACCGCCAACCTGCTCTTCACGCACGAGCTGGCGCGCAGACTCGCGGCGGCCGGGGCGGAGGTCGTCGCGGCGGCCGCGCACCCGGGGTACGCGGCGACCAACCTCCAGACGGCCGGGCCGCGCGCGGAGGGGCGCCGGGTCGCCGAGCGGCTGATGGCGCTCGGCAACCGGGTCTTCGCCCAGCCCGCCGAGGCCGGTGCGCTGCCCGCCCTGCACGCGGCGACCGCGCCCGGTATCCGCCCGGACTCGTTCACCGGGCCGTCCCTCGCGATGTGGCGCGGGGCGCCCGCGCCGTCGCGACGAGCGCCCTGGACCCTCGACGACCGGGCGGGGGAGCGGCTGTGGGCCGCCTCCGAGCAGCTGACCGGGGTGTCCTACGACGCCCTCAAGGCCTGAGCCCAGCCGTCTCGCCGCGGCCACCACACCGGGCCGCCGGTGGCCGCCGGACGGCGCACGGCGGAGGGCGGACGGCGAACCCACAGTCGCCGGCAGCCGGCAGCCGGCAGCCGGACGTCGGACGTCGGACGTCGAGTGGCCGTCAGGCGGCCGCCACGCACCTCGTACGAGGTGGCCGTCAGGCGGCCGCACGCACCTCGTACGTGGCGACGCGCACCGTCTCGTCGTCGAGGCACTCCCCGTTCAGCAGGTCGAAACGCTGCTTGAGCAGCGGGGAGGCGACGAACGAGCGGCCCTGGTGGGTGCCGGTCAGGCCGCGTGAGAGGACGGCCGCGCCGCCGAACGGGTCGCGGTTGTCGATGGCGTACAACTCGCCCGCCCGGTCCCGGAACAGGGCGACCTGACGGCCGTCGGGCAGCAGGGCGGCCACGCCTCGGCCGGGGATCAGTTGGCTGAGGTCACAGACCGTGAACCACAGCTCCTCCAGCCTCAGCTGGACCTTGAGGTCGGTCGTCTCGAGTGCCAGGGTCATCGCTGGGCGCTCCCTTCCAGGGGACGGTGGCCGATGGTCAGCAACGGCAGGTCGGGCTTGATCTGGTCGCGCTCGGGCACGAAGCCCACGACCGGGTCGGGGGTGTCGGGGGCGTTGACGAAGGACACGAACCGGGCGAGCTTCTCCGGGTCGTTGATGGTGGTCGCCCACTCGTCGGCGTAGTGCGCCACGTGGTCGGTCATCAGGGACTCCAGCTCCTCGCAGATGCCGAGCGAGTCCTCCACCACCACGTCCCGTACGTGGTCCAGGCCGCCGGGGATCCGGTCCAGCCAGGTCGAGGTGCGCTCCAGGCGGTCGGCCGTGCGGATGTAGAACATCAGGAACCGGTCGATGAGGCGGACCAGTTCGGTGTCGGTGAGGTCCTGGGCGAGCAGGTCGGCGTGGCGCGGGGTGGCACCGCCGTTGCCGCCGACGTAGAGGTTCCAGCCGTTGGAGGTGGCGATGATGCCGAAGTCCTTCGACTGGGCCTCGGCGCACTCGCGGGCGCAGCCGGACACCGCCGACTTGAGCTTGTGCGGGGAGCGCAGCCCCCGGTAGCGCAGCTCCAGGTCGATCGCCATCCGGACGCTGTCCTGGACGCCGTAGCGGCACCAGGTCTGCCCGACGCAGGACTTCACCGTGCGCAGCGACTTGCCGTAGGCGTGGCCGGACTCGAAGCCGGCGTCCACCAGCCTGGTCCAGATCAGCGGGAGTTGTTCGACCCGCGCACCGAACATGTCGATGCGCTGACCGCCGGTGATCTTCGTATAGAGGCCGAAGTCGCGGGCGATCTCACCGATCACGATCAGCCCCTCGGGGGTGATCTCACCGCCGGGGATGCGCGGAACGACCGAGTAGGAGCCGTTCTTCTGGAGGTTGGCGAGGAAGTGGTCGTTGCTGTCCTGGAGGGCCGCCTGCTCACCGTCCAGGACATAGCCGCTCGCGCCGATCGTCGGGGCCAGGGAGGCGATGATCGAGCCGACGGCCGGCTTGCACACCTCGCAGCCGTCGCCGCCCCGGGCGCCGTCCCGGCCGTAGCGGTCGAGGAGGTCCTGGTAGGTGTTGACGCGCAGGGCGAGGACGATCTCGTACAGCTCCTCGCGGGTCTGCGAGAAGCAGCCGCACAGGCCCTTGTCGACCTCGACGCCGTTCGCCTCCAGCTCGGCGGTGACCAGCTGGCCGAGCACCTTGACGCAACTTCCGCAGCCGGTACCGGCCTTGGTGCACTTCTTCACCTCGGGCACGGTCGTGCAGGAGTGCTCGGTCACCGCCCCGCGGATGGTGCCCTTCGACACGTTGTGGCAGGAGCAGACGATCGCCTCGTCAGGCAGCGCGGACGGGCCGAGCTGAACGGACTCCCCGGCGCCGGCCGGCAGGACCAGCGACTCGGGGGAGACGGGCGGCACGGACCCCGTGAACGCGCGCAGGGTGCCGTAGGCCTCGGCGTCACCGACCAGGATGCCGCCGAGCAGCGTGCCGTCACGGCCGATGACCAGCTTCTTGTACAGGCCGGAGCGGGAGTCGGAGTAGACGACGTCGAGGCAGTCCTCGGCGGTGCCGTGCGCGTCGCCGAAGGACGCCACGTCCACGCCGAGCAGCTTCAGCTTGGTGGAGAGGTCGGCGCCGGTGAAGGACAGTTGCTCGGACTCGTCGGCGGCGATGGTCGCGGCGACCGTGATGGCCTGCTCGTAGCCGGGGGCCACCAGGCCGTACACCCGGCCGTCGGAGGCCAGCGCGCACTCGCCGATCGCGAACACGTGCGGGTCGTTCACCGTGCGGCACTGCTCGTCGACGGCGATGCCGCCGCGCTCGCCGACCGTCAGGCCGCACTCGCGGGCCAGCTGGTCGCGGGGGCGGACACCGGCGCTGAACACCACCAGTTCGGTGGCGAGTTCGGAGCCGTCGGAGAGCTTCATGCCGGTGACCGCGCCGGTCTCGTCGACCACGATCTCCTGGGTGCCCACGCCCGTGTGGACGGAAAGACCCATGTCCTCGATGGTGCGCAGCAGCGCGGCGCCACCGCCCTCGTCGACCTGGACCGGCATCAGTCGGGGCGCGAACTCCACGATGTGGGAGGTGAGTCCGAGACCCTTCAGCGCGCCGGCCGCCTCGAGGCCGAGCAGACCGCCGCCGACCACGGCACCGGTCGTCCTCGTCTTCGCGTACTCCTCGATCGCGAGGAGGTCCTCGATGGTGCGGTAGACGAAGCAGCCCTCGGCGTCCTTGTTCGGGACGGGCGGGACGAACGGGTAGGAGCCGGTGGCCAGGACGAGCATGTCGTAGTCGACCGCCAGTCCCGAGCGGGCCGTCACCCTGCGGGCCTCGCGGTCGATCGTCTCCGCCGGGTCGCCGACGTACAGCTCGATGCCGTGCTCGGCGATGAACGCCATGTCCGTCATGGACAGGTCCTCGGGCGTCCTGCCCGAGAAGTAGGAGGTGAGCTGCACGCGGTCGTACGCGGGACGCGGCTCCTCGCACAGCACGACCACGCGGTGCGTGGCGGTCAGTCCGCGCTCGGCGAGTGCCTCGAGGAAGCGCTGGCCGACCATGCCGTGGCCGACGAGCACGATCGTGGGGCGGGTCCGGTCCCCGACAATTGCGGTCGTGGTCATCAGGAGCCTCCATCGTTGGTGAGCAGGTGGAGCAGGGGGCCGCCGTCGGAGGGGAGCGGCTCTGCTCCCTCCCAGGCGCGCGCCAGCGCGCCGACGGTGCCGAGTTCGCCGACGAGGACCCCGCCGACCAGGCGGTCGTCGCGGACGACGACCTTGCGGTAGGTGCCCCGGGTGGCGTCGGCGAGCTGCACGACGTCGTCGCCGGGGCGCGGCTCCGTCTCGCCGAACACGGCGAGGTCGAAGGCGCTGTTCCCGGCGAGGGTGAGCCGGGTGAGGGCACGGGTGCCGCGGTACCGGGAGTCCGGGTCACCGGCGAGGGACTCGGCGAGGACGTCCGCCTGGTCCAGCGCCGGTGCGGCCAACCCGTACACGTTCCCGTCGTGCTGGGCGCAGTCGCCGATCGCCCGGATGTGCGGGTCGGACGTACGGAGTTCGTCGTCGACCAGGATTCCCTTGTGGACGGCGATCCCCGCGTTCTTGGCGAGACCGGCGCGCGGGGAGACCCCGCAGGCCAGCACCACCAGGTCGGCGTCGAGGGCGTAGCCGTCGGCCATCTCGACCGAGCGGACGGCGCCGCCGAGGCAGCGCACGTCGCGGACCCGGCACTCCGTGTGGACCTCGACGCCGAGGTCCTTCAGGTGCCGGAGCACCAGCCTGGACGCGTTCGGGTCGAGCTGGCGCTCCATGAGGCGCTCGGCCTGCTGTGCCAGGACGACCTGTGCGCCGCGCATGGCGAGTGCGCGGGCGGCGGAGACCCCGAGGAGTCCGCCGCCGATGACGACCGCGCGTACGCCCGGCCGTACCGCCTTGGACAGGCCGAGGCAGTCGTCCATGGTGCGGAAGGCGTGGACGCCCTCCGGCAGGACGTGGTCGGGCGTGAACAGACCGCGCAGGGGCGGCAGCACCGGGTTGGAGCCGGTGGCCAGGACCAGGGTGTCGTATGCGATCTCCGAGCGGTCCGCGCAGGCCACGGTCCGCCGGTCGCGGTCGATGCCCGTGACCCGGGCCCGGACCAGTCCGGCGGGCGCGGGCAGCGCGATCACCTCGGGGGCGTACCGGCCGGCCAGCACCTCGGCGAGCAGGACCCGGTTGTAGGGCCGGTGCTCCTCCTCGCCGATCAGCAGCGCGGGCGTGCCCAGCTCGCCGAGCCGGCGGGTGAGTCGTACGCCCGCGAGGCCGGCGCCGATCACCACCACACGCGAATTCGAGGTCATGCCAAGGAGCGTGCGTTGCCGACGTTACCCGGCCGCATCACCGTTGTTTCCCGCGAGGAACGCTGCCCTCAGCGGGGCCGGGGCGCAGGTGTGAGGGTTCTGGCCGGCGCCCCACGTCCCTCGTGCGTCCGTCGTGCGTGCCACGTGCGTGCCTCGTGCGTCCGTCCTGCGACCGTCGTGCGTGCCTCGTGCGTCCGTCCTGCGACCGTCGTGCGCGCCTCGTGCGTCCGTCCTGCGACCGGTGGGCGGTCAGACGTGTGAGGACGTCAGATGCGCGAACACGACGACGTTGCCCAGATAGCCGGTCGCCTTCGTATAGCCCCCGCCGCAGGTGATCACCCGCAACTCCGGCCTGTTCGCCGCCCCGTACACCTTCTCGTCGGGGAAGTCGCGTGCCTGGTAGACCTCGACGGCGTCCACCGTGAACACGGCGACGCTCCCGTCCCGCCGGTCCACCTCGACGGCAGCGCCCTTGCGCAGGGCGCCCAGATCGTAGAAGACGGCGGGACCGTCGGCGTTGTCGACATGACCGGCGACGATCGCGGTCCCCGTCTCGCCGGGAGTGGTGCCGGCCTCGTACCAGCCGGCCAGGTTCTCCTTCTCCGCGGGCGGGACGTCGAGGCTGCCGGACCGGGTGAGGGCGAGGCCCGTGAGCGGGGCGTCCACGTGGATCGCGGGGATGCGGACGCGGTCGGGCGGCGAGGGCGGCAGCGCAGGCGCGGACCGGGTCCGTACGTCGGGGCCGCCCGAGTGGGCCTGGGCCGCGGACGGCTGTGGCGGGGCGTGCGTCTCGGCGCCGCTGTGCAGCAGCCACGCACCGGAGCCGAGAGCGACCACGGTGACGGTCGCCATGGCGGTGTTGCCGACCCTGCGCATGACAGGACCCTTCTCCGTGAACGCGTTCGTGATCTTCCTGGTCGGGGCCTGGTGGGGGCCCGCGCCCCCTCCGGGCCGCGAGGGGCGTCGGACCCGGAGGGGGAGGGGACATGCGGTACCGGCGGACGGACAGCGGAGGGTGCCCGTCAGATCCCGTCGCCTCTCGCCCGGCGATGCAGGAGCCAGGTACCGCCCGCGGCGGCGACGGCGAGAGCCGCCACACCGGCCGCGGTCTGTTCGGGGTCGGGGCGCAGTGCGCCGCCGACCCCCGTCTTCACACTTCCTCGTGGATGCACCGGCTGCCGGTCCGAGGCCAGCACGACCACCAGGTCCCCGGCGACGCGCCGCCCGCCCGCGGCGCACTCCGCGACGATCTCGTACGTCCCCGGCTGCGCGCTCGGCGGCACCCGGAACTGTCCGACCGCCTCGCCCTCGCCCTCGTGCGCGCTGGGCGCGAGCGGGAAGCGACCCGCGCCCACCGCCCCGGCGTCGCCCGTCGCCGCGCCGCCGTCCCCGCACGCCGTCGTGTTCACCGAGACCTGCCCGCCCGGCACCGCGGTGGAGGGATACACCTCCAGGCTTCCGGCACGGGTACCGGCGCCGTGGGCGGGCGCGGCGAACCCGGCCGTGGCGATGACGGCGAGCGCGGTACCGGTCAGCAGTTGTGCGGTACTGCGTGCGGTACGACGGGCGGTACGGCGTGCGGTACGACGGGCGATGCGTCGCATCGGTGCTCCTTCGAGCTCTTCGAGTCTCCCTGCCCTTCCGAGGTAAGTCGCAGCGCGGCGAGCGCGCTTCCTGAGGGATCGTCAGGAATGGGATGAATGGGTGTCAGATGCGCGGGCGGGAGGAGTGTCCGTGTATGCGTTTCAGCAGGTCATCGCCGTACGGACAGCGCACCACGGAAAAGCGCCCACGCGGCGGGTGAACGGGTGACCGCCATTGCCGGGAGGCGGCGACGGCCGCGGCCGGGGCGGGCGACTCACCGCCGCGCGAGCCAGTCCCCGCTCTCGATCAGCTTTCCCCGGGCCCGCAGCCGGGCGGCGACGTCGGGTGCGGCGACGTACACCCAGGCCCGTACGTACACCCAGGCCCGTACGGGCGCCCAGGCGCGTACGGGCGCCCGGTCGCGCACGGGAGCGCGAGACGAGCCGCTCCCGTCGGCAGCGACCGCCGCCCCGCTCTCCACCCCGGCCCCGATCTCCACCCCCGTCTCCACCCGGACCTCGGCCCCGATCTCCGCCCCCGTCTCCACCCGGACCTCGGCCCCGATCTCCGCCCCCGTCTCCACCCCGGCCTCGGCCCCGATCTCCGCCCCCGTCTCCACCCCGACCTCGACTCCGATCTCCGCCCCCGTCTCCACCCCCACTCCGGCCCCGGCCCCCACTCCGGCTCCGACCCCCACTCCGGCCCCGGCCCCCACCCCGGCCCCGACCTCCACCTCGCGCTCGACCCGCTCGTACAGGTTGCGTGGGTCGCCCGGCGTGTACTCCTCCAGCCGGTCGAGCTCGGCGAGGAGTCGTGCGTAGGCCTGGGGGAGGGGCGTGACGAGAGTGCCGGCCACCGTCCCGCCCGGCTCCCGCACCGCGTAGGGGTAGCCGGGGCCCCGGTACAGCACCGCCCCCGTCAGTCGCGCGGGCTCCTCGCGAAGGGTGCGGCCGCGCAGGAGGAGCCCGTGGTTGACCTCGCCGGGGCGGAGGGTGCCGTAGACGAAGAAGGGGAGTCCCGGAGCGCTCACGGAAACGATTCTCTCCCCTCACCGCCCCCTCACCGGTCCATCGCGTATGCGCTATGGACATGACATGTCATGCCCTCTTAAATGCCAGGACGACATCAGCGCCACCTCCACAGGCCACCCACAGGCCACCCCCACGCGCGCCCCCACGGCGCCTTCCCGAGGAGACCGAAGACACTGATGAGTCGGATACGGCAGCACGTCCGAGGTTCCCGTCTCGCCACCGCCGGCATCGCCGCCACCACGGCCACGCTCCTGGCCGCCGTGCTCTCCCCGGTCGCCGACGCGGCCGACAGGCCGACCCGGGCGACCGCGCTCGACAACGCGGCGGCGGCCCTCGCCGACCACGCGACGACCCTGGGCCTCACCGCGGTACAGGGCACCTCCGTCCGTGACGTGGTCGTCGACAAGGACGGCACCCAGCACGTCCGCTACGACCGCACCTACCGCAAACTCCCGGTACTCGGGGGAGACTTCGTGGTCCATCTGGCTCCGGACGGCGCTTACCGCAGCGCGAACCGGGCGACGGGAGCGGAGATCTCCCTCCCGAGCATCACCCCGAAGGTGCCGGCCCCCAAGGCCGCCGACGTCGCCGTGAACGCTCTGCGCGCGGCCAACCTCGGCGAGACGCTGAAGCAGGTGAAGGCCAAGCCGCAGCTGGTCGTCGACGCCCTGCACGGCGCCCCGAAACTGGCCTGGCGTACCAACGTCGTCGCCCTGGACTCGCTGGGCAACCCGGTCGCCCGCGCGGTGCTGACCGACGCCCGCACCGGCGCCCAGATCGACGCGTGGGACACCATCGAGACCGCCACGGGCGACGGCAAGTCCCTGTACGGCGGCACGGTCCCGCTGGAGACGACCCTCTCGGGATCGACGTACCAGCTCAAGGACCCGACGCGCGGGAACACGTACACCGGTGACGCGGCCAACAAGACGGACCTGTGCATCTTCGGCATCTGCATCAGCCGTGCCCCCGCGACCCTCTTCACGGACACCGACAACCACTGGGGCACCGGCGCCACGACGGACCGCTCCACGGCCGCCGTCGACGCCCAGTACGGCACCAACGTGACCTGGGACTACTACAAGAACGTGCACGGCCGCAATGGCATCGGCAACGACGGCAAGGGCTCCTACAACCGCGTCCACTACGGCAACAGCTACAACAACGCCTTCTGGGACGACAGCTGCTTCTGCATGACCTACGGTGACGGCGACGGCACCCAGCTGGGCCCGCTGGTAGGCCTGGACGTGGCCGGCCACGAGATGTCCCACGGCGTGACCTCGAAGACGGCCGCGCTGACGTACTCGGGCGAGTCCGGCGGTCTGAACGAGGCGACGTCGGACATCTTCGGTTCCCTGGTCGAGTTCTACGCGGGGAACGCCTCCGACACCGGTGACTACCTCATCGGCGAGAAGATCGTCCGCTCCGGCTTCGGCCGCGACGCCCTGCGCTACATGGACAAGCCGAGCAAGGACGGCAGCTCCGCGGACTACTGGAGCAGTTCGGTCGGCAACCTCGACGTCCACTACTCGTCCGGGGTCGCCAACCACTTCGCCTACCTCCTCGCTGAGGGCAGCGGATCGAAGACCGTCAACGGCGTCACCTACAACTCCCCGACGTACAACGGCTCGACGGTCACCGGCATCGGACGCGATAAACTCGGCGCGATCTGGTACCGCGCCCTGACCGTCTACATGACGTCCTCGACGAACTACGCGGCGGCCAGGACGGCCACCCTGAACGCGGCCCGCGACCTATACGGCACGGGCAGCACGGAGTACAACGCGGTGGCGGCGGCCTGGAGCGCGGTCAACGTGAACTGACCTCGCCCCGGACGTGACGCGCGAAACGGTCGCCTCGGCCCCGACTCGGGACCGGGGCGACCGCTGCGTGACCGGGCGCCGAACGCGCCCCCGACCGACTCGCCGCGGCGGGGCGACCGGGGGCGCGTTTGACGCCCCGCACATTCAGGCGTAACCCACCCGAACCGCTCCGTTAACATGTTCGAACTCGCGATGAACGCCCCTATCGCCCGTCCCGCAACCGTCCTTCACCGGAATTCATGTCATCCAGCGTGAAAAGCAACTTGTCTAGCCAAAATCGAGCAAATTGGTCAAGCAATTGATACCTGTAGCGTCGCGGGTGTTTTCGCGAATAAAAGGCAGAACCGCGCTCTCCGGTTGGCGTCGACCCCGGGCGATGCTGTGGGCTGCGGCAGGCGTGGTGACCTTCGGATTCGTCCTCGCGCTGGAGCTCGTCGCCCGCCATCTGGGCCTGCCGGGGCCGATCTCCAGCCAGGTGCGCGAGGTGATATTCCCCCCCAAATCGGGCGGTTTGCTGTACGCGAGCATGGCGTTGATGCTCGTGGTGTTCACCTGGCGGCAACGGTTCATCGCGATCGGCGCGGCGATCGGCATCGACCTGGCCTTCCTGACGGTCCGGTGGGCGGCCGACATCAAGGTGACCGAGGGCCACCCCTTCGGCAACGGGGCGCTGTGGGTGACTCTCGGCTGTGCGGTCATCGCCGTCACGCGCCGCACTGGCCGCGAACGTGTTCTGCTGCTCAAGGGCGCCGGGCTGGGCCTGTTGCTGATGACCGGCCGCAAGACCGGAGACACCTGGCTGCTCATCACCTCGAAAACCCGCCCGATGGTGCTCGACCAGTACGTGGCGACCGCCGATCACGCGCTGGGCAACCCGTCGTGGCTGGTGGGCCGGATGGTCACGGCCACGGGCGCGATCGGCTTCAATGTCCTCGACTTCGTCTACGGCCAGCTGCCGGTCGCCGCGGTCGTCGTCGCGCTGTACCAACTGCGACACGTGGCGGTCGAGCGCCGCTTCCCGACCCACCACCTGGTGCGCACCTTCCTGGCGATCGGTCTCCTCGGGCCGGCCTTCTACATGATCTTCCCGGTGGTCGGGCCCGTCTTCGCCTACGGCAACGGCACAGAACACTGGCAGGCGATCAGCCTCTGGCAGGAATCGCACCCCAGCGTCCAATGGGCGGTGGCCGACCTGTGGCCGCGGACGACGACGCCGATCAGCATCCCGCACCCCATGCGGTTCGACGGGATCACCCCACGCAACTGCATGCCCAGCCTGCACACGGCGTGGGCCGTCACGATCTTCGTCCATTCCCGGAGCGGCCCACGGTTCCTGCGGTACGCCGGCACCTTCTGGCTGATCGCCACGCTCTGCGCGACGCTGGGATTCGGTTACCACTACGGCGCCGACCTCATCGCCGGCGTGGTGTTCGCGCTCACGATCGAGGCAGCTCTGCGCACGTACGACCGGGGCTGGGACCGCTCGGGAATCCGGCTGGTCGCCCACGGCGCGACGGTATTCGCCGCGCTGCTGGTGTCCTACCGCTATCTGCCGTACGAGATGGCCGGCCATCCGTGGGTCTACGGACCGCTGCTCATGCTGCTGTTGGCCTCGGTCGTCCACGTCTACGTCCGGACCACCACGCAGTGGGAGGAACCAGCAGCGGCGCTCGCACGGCAACCCGAACCGCAACCCGAGCTGATCTGAGTCCGGTTGCGCCTGGTGTGCGTGGATGCGTGATCATGCCGTCTCCGGCGTCGGCCATGCCTCCGTGGCGTCGACAATGCCTCCGTGGACGTAGAGACCGCGCATGACCAGGCCGACCTGATTCCTCTCCTGCTCCAGCACCTGCACACCCCGCTCACCGGGACGTCGTACGTGCGCGGAGTGCTGCCCGCTCCCGGCGGCGCCGACGCGGTACGGGTCGCCGTCGGTCCCGTAGGCGCCGAGTCGACACACGAGTTGACGCTCTACGAGTTTCCGCTCGTCGTGGGCGAGGACTGCGTGACCGCGTACGACGTCATCGGCATGCTGCGCACCCTGTGCGGCCCGGGCCCCCGGCCGCCGGGGACGGGCCGAAGCCCGGGCGCGGACACGCGCACGCGCACGCGCCCGGACACGGACACGGTGATGGGAATGCCGCTCGTTCCGGTGGACCCGGAGGCCGTGCCGCGTGCCGGTGAGACAGCCGCCGACCGGGGGCTCCGGCTGCTGCGGACCCTGGTCCGGCCGTACTGCGAGGAGACCGACCGACAGGATCCCCTCCTGCACGGCTTCCTCTTCCTCGACCAGGGCCGGGCGCGGCTGTACTTCCGGGCCGACGGGCTCCCGGGGGTGACCGCCGCCGACGTCCGGACGACCGGGGCGCTCACGGCGCTGATCGCGGCGCTCCCCTCGCTGGTTCGAGGGGAGGTTGAGCAGATGACGGCGGACGACGGGGATCCCCACTGCGCGCGGGTACTGGATGTGACCCACTGGTAGGGAATCTTGCTTCCCCGTGGCTGGATCACCCGCTACGCTCCCTCAGCGCGCATCCGGCGCGAGCAGGGGGTACCGGGGGTAATGGGGGACATGAGCGAGGAAGTTGCCGCGCCCGAGAAGGGCCCGAACCCATGGGTTCAAGCCATCGCGGCACTGGCGGTGGTCGGGGCGCTCGGGGGCGGGCTGTACGTGCTCCAGAAGAACGACGCCGAGGCGGCCGACAAACCGGCGTCCTGCACGGTCGACGACGAGGACAAGAAGGCCGACGCGGACGCGAAGGCGGCGCAGCGCGTCTCCGGGACGCAACTGTGCACGGCGCTGAACCGCGCGGATCTGCCGACGCTCCTCAGCACTCCGCAGGAGCACGCGCTGACGGCCTACGGCAGTGACGGCTCGGTCAAGACTGCGGGCAGCAGCGAGATCCCCACCCCGGAGGGCACCGTCCAGCTGGACACCTACACCGTGAAGCTGTCGCGGTCCTACGACGAGTTCCCCATCGCGGGGATGGAGGACCTGCTGAACGAAGCGGAGTCCAGGACGATCCTGGGCCATCCGGCGGTGCTCTACTCGAGCCGGACGTTCGCCATCAACTTCAACCTCGGCGGCGGCAAGGCCGACACCGGCCCCGGCGGCATCGCCCGCGCGCTGGTGGTCGCCCCGGACGCGAAGGACGGCGGCGGCTCCTACGAACTCGCCATCTGGCGCCAGGACGACGTGCGACCGGACGACACGGCACTGCTGCGCGTCGCGCAGGAGGTCCTGCCCATGATCCCCGGCTGGACGACCGCCGGCTGACGCCGGCCCGACCGCGTCGCACGCCGCCGACCACATCGCACCGCCATGCGCCTGCGCACCACGCGGGCGGACATGCGGGCCATGCGGACCATACGGGCGGGCCATGCGGGTCATGCGGAAGGCCGGCACCCCGGGGGGTGCCGGCCTCACCGGAACGGAAGCCGTGCCGCTCGGCGACCGGTTGAGACGACCGGCTCGGACGACCGGCTCAGACGACCGGCTCAGGGTCCTCCACCCGGCCCTCCACCCGGCCCTCGACCGGCTGCTCCACCGGCCCCTCCACCCGGGCCTCGGCCGCCGCGGGCTGCTCCGGCTTGCGGTCCCGCATCACCAGGGTCGCCAGGATCGCCGCCGCCAGGACGCCGATCGCGCTGACCGTGAAGGTCGTCGTCATCGAGGCGGTGAACGCCTCCCGGGCCTCCCGGACCAGGCTCGCGTCCTGGCCGGCCACCGCCAGCGCCCCGCCGATCGACTGCCGGGCCGCCTCGGGGGCGTCGGACGGCATCTCGGCGGCGAAGCCGCTGGTCAGCAGGGAGCCGAGGATCGCGATGCCGAGGGCGGTACCGGCCTGTTGGATGGTGTCGTTGAGGGCCGAGCCGACGCCCGCCTTGTCCTCGGGGATGGTGCTCATCAGCGCGCCGACGGCGGCCGGCATCGCCAGACCGGCGCCGAGGCCGAGCAGCCCGAGGGCGATCGCCGGGACGGTGAAGCCCGAGTCGGCGTCGACCGTCGTCAGCAGGGCGAAGCAGGCGGTCATCACCAGCATCCCGGACAGGATCACGAACCGGTTGCCGATCTTCTCCGCCAGCTTCACGCCCATGCCGTTGCCGATCAGCGCGGCGACGGCGAGGGGCAGGAAGGCGAGGCCCGCCCTGACGGGAGAGTAGCCGAGCACGAACTGCAGGTACTGGGTGAGGACCAGCAGCAGACCGCCGTTGCCGATCTGGACCAGCGCCAGCGAGAGCGAACCGCCGCTGAAGTTGCGGTGCTTGAAGAGGACCAGCGGGACCATCGGGGCGGACGTGACGTTCTCCCAGATCACGAAGCCGGCCAGGCCCACCACGGCGACGGCCAGCGAGAGCGTCGAGCGGCCGCCGAACGCGCCGTGCTGCGGGAGTTCGATGATCCACCAGACCAGGGCGGTCATACCGACCGCGGAGAGCACGGCGCCCAGCGGATCCGGCTTCTGCCAGGGCGCCCTGGACTCCGGCATCAGGAGCACGGCGGCGACGACGGCGAGCGCGACGACCGGGACGTTGATGAGGAAGATCGAGTGCCAGGAGAAGTGTTCGATCAGGATGCCTCCCAGGACCGGGCTGCCGACCAGCCCCAGCATCGACACGGAGCCCCACGCGGCCATCGCCCTGCCGCGCTCCTCGTCGTCGAAGACGGTGATGAGGATCGAGAGGGTGGAGGGCATGATCAGCGCCCCGCCGACGCCCATCGCGGTGCGTACGGCGATCACCTCGCCCGGGTCGGTGCAGAGCGTCGCGGCCAGTGAGGCCGCCCCGAAGAGCAGCAGGCCCGTCAGCATCACCTTCCGCCGGCCGAACCGGTCGCCGAGGCTGCCGGAGGTCAGCAGCAGGCCGGCGAAGACCAGAATGTAGGAGTCGAGGATCCACTGGGTGTCCTGGGCGCTCGCACCGATGTCCTCGGTCATCGAGGGGACCGCGACGGTCAGCGCCATGCTGTCGATCGTCAGGACAATTGTGCTCAGGCACAGCACGACGAGGATCCACCAGCGGCGGGGGTTGCGGGTTTCCGTCATGGGACGTCCGGTCCTTTCGGCGACTTCTTCGGAATCAGCGACATCAGCGACATCAGCGACATCAGCGCGCGAGGTCGGATACATCAGAGACATCAGTGACTTGGGTGAGCTCAACGGCCTGCGTACGGTGTTCCGTTCGTTGCGAACACTGTACGCATTAAGGAACGGTGTGCGCAATGCGTTGACTCTGTACGCTGGAGGCGCACGATGTACGCGCGTCGATTCGCCGATCACCTGGAGTGGAGCCGTGGCCGCCAAGACCCCGCCCGCCGTCCCGTCCGTCTGGACCCGGCAGAAGCGCGAGCCCGACCAGCCCGCGCTCAGCCGGGACGCGATCGTCCGTGAGGCGGTCACGATGCTGGACGCCGAGGGCGTCGAGGCGCTGAGCATGCGCAAACTGGGGGCCCGCCTCGGCGCCGGCGCGACCTCCCTGTACCGGCACGTGGCCACCAAGGACGAGCTGATGGAACTGGCCCTGGACGAGGTCGCCGCCGAGATGCGCGTACCGCCCGCAGACAGTCCCGACTGGCGGGCCGCCATCGCCGAGGCCGGGCGGTCGTTCCGCGCGACGGTGCTACGGCACCCCTGGATCGCCTCGGTCCTCGGTCAGGCCGGTCTCGTCTATCTCGGGCCCAACCTGATGTCGTACACCGAGCGCCTCGCCGCCCTGTTCACCGCGGCCGGTTTCACCGAGCCGGGCCGGGCGATCGAGCCGCTGCTCGGCTATGTCATCGGCATGAGCACCACCGAGGCGGCATGGCTCACCACGGTCGCACGTTCCGGCGAGACCGAGGCGGAGTTCGTCGCCCGCCTGATGCCGGCCGCCCGACAGGCCGCCGCACCCCACGCCCACCTCGCCGGCGACTACGCCACGAGCGCCGCCGAGTCGACCGACCCGGTCGCGCTGCGCGAGGACAAGTTCACCTACGGCCTCGATGTCGTCCTGGACGGCCTGGCCCTGCGGCTGCCCCACGAGGCGTCCTGAGGGACTAGGAGACCGCCTTCTCCACCCGCACCGCGCACACCTTGAACTCCGGCATCCGCGAGGTCGGGTCCAGCGCCGGGTTGGTCAGGGTGTTGGCGCGGCCCTCGCCCGGCCAGTGGAACGGCATGAAGACGGTGTCCGGGCGGATCCCGGTGGTGATCCGGGCCGGAGCCACCGCCCGTCCGCGCCGCGACACCACGGCCAGCGGGTCGCCCTCGGCCGCCCCGAGCCGCGCGGCGAGCCGGGGGTGCAGCTCCACGAACGGACCGGGTGCTGCGGCGTTCAGCTCGTCCACGCGCCGGGTCTGGGCACCGGACTGGTACTGCGCCACGACCCGGCCGGTGGTGAGCAGGACGGGGTAGTCGTCGTCCGGTTCCTCGGCGATCGGCCGGTGCGACACCGCCACGAACCGTGCCCGTCCGTCCTCCGTGGCGAACCGGTCGAGGAAGAGCCGGGGCGTCCCGGCCGCCTGCCGTTCGCCCTCTCCGGCTCGCTGCCCGGCCCCCTCCTCGGCTCGCTGCCCGGCCTGCTCCTCGGCTCGCTGCCCGGCCCCCTCCTCGACGCGCTGCCCGACTTCCTCCCCAACTTCCTCCCCAACTTCCTCCCCGGCTCCCTCGGTCTCCGCCGGGCAGGGCCAGAACACCCCGTGGCCCGCTCCCTCCGCCAGCCGCGCATAGCTGATCCCGGAGTAGTCGGCGACGCCGCCCGCGCTGGCCCGCCGGAGTTCCTCGAAGACCTCCTCGGGGTCGGTCGGGAAACCCTTCTCGACGCCCAGCCGTGCCGCGAGCTCGTGCAGCACCTCGAGGTCGCTGCGCACCCCCTCAGGGGCGGTGATCGCCTGGCGTCGCAGCAGCACCCGTCCCTCAAGGTTGGTCGTCGTGCCCGTCTCCTCGGCCCACTGGGTGACCGGCAGGACGACGTCCGCGAGGGCCGCCGTCTCCGACAGGACGACATCACAGACGGCGAGGAAGTCGAGGGACTTGATGCGCTCCTCGATGTGCGCGGCGCGCGGCGCCGACACCACCGGGTTCGACCCCATCAGCAGCAGCGACCGCACGTCGGACCCCAGCGCGTCCAGCAACTCGTAAGCGCTGCGCCCCGGCCCGGGCAGGGAGGCCGGGTCCACGCCCCACACCTCGGCGACGTGCCGCCGGGCCGCCGGGTCGTCCAGCTTGCGGTAGCCGGGCAGCTGGTCCGCCTTCTGGCCGTGTTCCCGCCCGCCCTGCCCGTTGCCCTGCCCGGTCAGACAGCCGTAGCCGCTGAACGGCCTGCCCGCCCGTCCCGTCGCCAGGCACAGGTTGATCCACGCGCCGACCGTGTCGGTGCCCTTGGACTGCTGCTCCGGCCCGCGCGCGGTGAGCACCATCGCGGCCTCGGGCTCGCAGAACAGCCGCACGGTTTCCCTGAGTTGTGGAACGGACACCCCCGTGATCCGCTCCACGTACTCAGGCCAGTGCGCCATGGCGGCCGCCCGCGCGTCCTCCCAGCCGGTGGTCCGCTCCCGTACGTACTCCTCGTCGACCCGCCCCTCGGCGACGATCAGGTGCAACAGCCCCAGCGCCAGCGCGAGATCCGTGCCCGGCCGGGGCGCGAGGTGCAGGTCGGGCTGTTCGGCGGTCTTCGTGCGGCGCGGGTCGATCACGACCAACGTGCCGCCGTTCTCGCGCAGTTCGTTGAAGAACCGCAGCGCGGGCGGCATGGTCTCCGCGAGGTTGGATCCGACCAGGATCACGCATCCCGTCCTCGGGATGTCCTCCATCGGGAACGGGAGCCCCCGGTCGAGCCCGAACGCCTTGATGCCGGCCGCGGCCGCGGACGACATGCAGAAGCGGCCGTTGTAGTCGATCTGCGAGGTGCCGAGCACGACCCGCGCGAACTTGCCGAGGGTGTACGCCTTCTCGTTCGTCAGCCCGCCCCCGCCGAACACACCGAGCGCGTCGGCCCCGTGCTCGGACCGTACCCTCGCCAGCTCTCCCGCGATCCGGTCCAGCGCCTCTTCCCAGGTGGCCGGCACGAGCGAGCCGCCGGACCGCACCAACGGGGAGGTCAGCCGTACTCGCGAGGAGAGCACCTGCGGCGCCGTACGGCCCTTGCCGCACAGTGCGCCCCGGTTCACCGGGAAGTCGGGCCGCTCGACCACCTCGACGCCCCCCGTGGGCAGAGGCGACAGGGCCATCCCGCACTGCAGGGCGCAGTACGGGCAGTGGGTGGGCGTCGCGGTGGTCGGCATGCGCTCCAGCGTGCTTCGGCCGTGTTACGCGCCGTGCGGTCTCCTGTTACGGCGATATGGTGGTGCCCTCCCCGCCGGACCGCACCCGCCGTGAGGTACCGGCCGGGGCCCGTTGTGAGGCACCGGACCAGGCCTGCCGGGAGGCACCGACCGCACCCGCCGTGAGGCACCGGCCGGGGCGGTGACACCGCACCAGCCGTCTCACCGGTCGCCGGCGAGGGCCCTCGTCACCCCGGGTTCCTTCGGCCCGAGGAACCTGGGGTCCGGCTCGAACACCGCGTCCAGGGCCGCCTTCCCGGCCGCGAAAACCTCCCGGGCGCCCCCGTAGTACCAGGTCACGTCGTGTTTGGCGGCCACCCCGACCCCGTACGAGTCCACCCCCGCCGCCTCGCACAGGGCGACGGCCCGCCGGATGTGGAAGTCCTGGCTGATCAGTACGGCCCTGTCGACGCCGAAGATCTTCTTGGCGCGGACGCAGGAGTCCCAGGTGTCGAAGCCGGCGTAGTCGCTGACGATCTGCGCGCCGGGCACACCGTGCCCGGTCAGATAGGTGCGCATCGCGTCGGGCTCGTCGTAGTCCTCGCGGCTGTTGTCGCCCGTGACGAGCACGACCTCGATACGGCCCTCCCGGTACAGCTTCGCCGCCGCGTCCAGCCGGTGCGCGAGATACGGCGAGGGCTCGCCGTCCCACAGACCGGCGCCGAAGACGACGGCGACCTCGGTGCGCGGCGCGTCGGCGGTCGTCCCCAGCCGGCCGGCCGTGGACACGTACAGCCAGGTGGCCGGCAGCAGTGCGAGTACACACCCGGCCATCACGGCCTGCACCAGCCGCCGCCGCCCGGCACGGGTGCGCGGCAGCCGCGGTCGACGGATGTCCATACGGTGATCCCCCAGGTCGAGACAGGTCGAACAGGCGAACAGGTCGCACGCCCCTTCGGCCCGGGAAGACGCAGCCGACGGTGATCCGGTTCGTTCCCGCGCCACGAGCCACATCTCACACCGCCCCCGGGCCCGGCGTGAACGACCGGAAAACACTCGTGACGGTCAGGCAACGGGGGTGCAACCTCGCGCCGTCAGTATCGGTCCATGACGGCGTCGCCCGCTCGGTACGACCAGTACGACGAGTCCGAAGTCCACCTCGACAGTTCGGCGCACATCATGAACCGGATCAGCTCCCAGCTCGCCAGCCAGCTCAGCCTCGTGCAGCTCGACGGCCGCAGGCGGCCCGGCCCGCCGGCGCTGGTCGTCGTCGCACACGGCAGCCGCGACCCGCGCGCGCTGAGCACCGTCCGCACGCTCCTGGACCGCGTCCGCGAGCAGCGTCCCGGACTTGCGGTGCACCTCGGCCACATCGAGCTCAACGAGCCGCTGCTGACCGACACCCTCGCCGACCTCGACGCCCACGGCACGGCGGACGCCGTCCTGGTCCCCCTCCTCCTGGCCCGCGGCTACCACGTCCGGCAGGACATCCCGGAGATGGCCGCGAGGGCACGGGGGCACACGCGCGTGGCCGCACCGCTCGGCCCGCACCCCCTTCTGGTCGAGACCCTGTACGCCCGCCTGGTCGAGGCGGGCTGGCGCGCCGACATGACGGAGACGGAACGCCGCACGAGCGCGGTCGTCCTCGCGGCGGCGGGCTCCCGCGACCCCGACTCGGCCGTCGACACCCGCCGTACGGCCGATCTCCTGGCGCGACGCCTGGGCGTCCCGGTGGTCCCCGCGTACGCCTCCACGGCGACCCCGACGGTCCCGACGGCACTGCGGGCGCTGGCCGCGCGAGGCCGCGACCGGGTGGCGGTCGCCTCCTGCTTCACGGCCCCGGGACGCTTCGCGACGGAGTCCGCGGCGGCGGCCCCCTGGATCGCGTCCGCCCCGCTGGGCACCCACCCGGCGATGGCATCCCTGCTCCTGCACCGCTACGACCAGGCATGGCAACGGAGCAACTCCAGCAACGCCGCCTGAACCGCCCCGAACACAACCGCCCGCCCCTCCGGCAACCCACCGGTGGAACCGCCCGCGCCCGCCGGTGAGACCGCCCGCTCCGCCGGTGAGTCCGCCCGCGCTCCGCCGGTGAGTCCGCCCGCGCTCCGCCGGTGGAACCGCCCGCGCCCACCGGTGAGTCCGCCCGCGCCCACCGGTGAGTCCGCCCCGCCCGACGGTGAGTCCGCCCCGCCCGACGGTGAGACCGCCCCGCCCGCCGGCGAGGCGGCCCGTGCCCGCCCGGTGCTCCCAGCAGAGCCACCGGTGATCCGAACCGGCTGGTTCGGCAGGCGTCCCGGCAGCGCCCGATTGTCACCGCCTCCGCTTACTGTCGAGACATGGAAGGCACCGCACACCTCGACACCGCCTATGACCCGACGTCAGTCGCCCGCTGGGCCCCCGAACCGGACAAACGCCCGGGCCGGACCGCCTTCCAACGAGACCGCGCCCGCGTCCTGCACTCCTCGGCCCTGAGGAGGCTCTCCGGGAAGACACAGGTGGTGACGCCGGGCACCCGCACCGACGCCTGGGACGCCACCCCCCGCACCCGCCTCACCCACTCCCTGGAGTGCGCCCAGGTGGGCCGCGAGCTCGGCGCCGCCCTCGGCTGCGACCCCGACCTGGTGGAGGCGGCCTGCCTCTCGCACGACCTCGGGCACCCCCCGTTCGGCCACAACGGCGAGCAGGCACTGAACGAGTTCGCGCGGGACTGCGGCGGCTTCGAGGGCAACGCCCAGTCGCTGCGCCTCCTCACCCGCATCGAACCCAAGCGCTTCACCGATGAAGGCTCCGTGGGCCTCAACCTCACCCGCGCCACCCTGGACGCCGCCACCAAGTACCCCTGGCCCCGGGGCGCCCACCCGACCGACCCGGCGTCCGCCAAGTTCGGCGTCTACGAGGACGACAGGCCCGTCTTCGACTGGGTCCGTGAAGTTGCCCCCGGCACGCGTACGTGCTTCGAGGCGCAGGTCATGGACTGGGCGGACGACGTGGCGTACTCGGTGCACGACGTGGAGGACGGCCTGCACGCGGGACACATCGACCCCAACTGCCTGCACGCCGAACCGGAGCGCCAAGAGATCTTCCGGGTCGCCGTCGGCCGCTACGTCCCCGCCGGCACCGATCCGGCCGAACTCGCCGCCGCCCTCGACCGCCTCCAGGACCAGGAGTGGTGGCCGCACGGCTACGACGGCACGGCGTCCGCCCAGGCCCGTCTGAAGGACGCCACCAGCCAGCTCATCGGCCGCTTCTGCCTGGCCGCCGAGGGTGCCACCCGCACCCGATACGGCACGGGGAGCCTCACCCGCTACGACGCCGAACTCGTCGTACCGGACGAGGCGCGGCTGGAGTGCGCGGTCCTCAAGGCGGTCGCCGACCGGTACGTCATGCAGCGCGCCGAACAGGAACGCCTGCGCGCCGACCAGCGCGTCGTCATCACCGAGCTCGCCGAGGCGCTCACCGCCCGCGTGCCCGACGGCCTGGACCCCCAGTTCCGCTCCCTGTTCGAGCAGGCGTCCGACGACCGCGCCCGTAAGCGAATCGTCGTCGACCAGATCGCCTCGCTCACCGACGCCTCGGCCCGCTCGCTCCACAGCCGTCTGACGGGGCGGACGAGACCCTGACAAGAGCGGACCGGGTGCGCCCGAGGTGCGCCCGAACGGGGCCCGAACGTGACCCAGCGTGCCCTGATCGGGCACGTCCCCCTTCCCCCATCACGCTGCGTGCGGGACGCTCGCATGTGGCGGCACACACAGTGTCATCTGGGGGACCACCCCCCAGACCCCTGGTAGGAGGCATCACGTGGTCGACGCGGATCAGACATTCGTCATCGTCGGAGGAGGCCTGGCCGGCGCCAAGGCGGCCGAAACGCTGAGGGCGGAGGGCTTCACCGGCCGAGTGATACTGATTTGCGACGAACGCGACCACCCCTACGAGCGGCCGCCCCTCTCCAAGGGTTTCCTGCTCGGCAAGGAGGAGCGGGACAGCGTCTTCGTGCACGAGCCGGCCTGGTACGCGCAGAACGACATCGAGCTGCACCTGGGCCAGACCGTCGACGCGATCGACCGCACCGCGAAGACGGTCCGCTTCGGCGACGACGGCACGCTCGCCCACTACGACAAGCTGCTGCTGGCCACCGGCGCCGAGCCGCGCCGCCTGGACATCCCCGGCACCGACCTCGCCGGCGTCCACCACCTGCGCCGGCTCGCGCACGCCGAGCGCCTCAAGGGCGTCCTGGCCTCCCTCGGCCGGGACAACGGCCACCTGGTGATCGCCGGCGCCGGCTGGATCGGCCTGGAGATCGCGGCGGCGGCCCGCGAGTACGGAGCCGAGGTCACCGTCATCGAACCGGAGCCGACCCCGCTGCACGGCGTCCTCGGCCCGGAACTCGGGAGTGTCTTCGCCGATCTGCACCACGAGCACGGGGTCCGCTTCCACTTCGGCGCCCGGCTCACCGAGATCGTCGGCCAGGACGGCATGGTGCTCGCCGTCCGTACCGACGACGGCGAGGAACACCCGGCGCACGACGTCCTCGCGGCGATCGGCGCGGCCCCCCGCACGGGCCTCGCGGAGGCGGCGGGCCTCACCCTCGCCGACCGCGCGCACGGCGGCGGGATCGCGGTCGACGCCCGGCTGCGCACCTCCGACCCCGACATCCACGCGGCCGGCGACGTCGCGTCCTTCCCGCACGGCCTCTTCGACACCCGGCTGCGCGTCGAGCACTGGGCCAACGCCCTGAACGGCGGCCCGGCGGCCGCCCGCGCGATGCTCGGCAACGACGTCACCTACGACCGCGTGCCCTACTTCTTCTCCGACCAGTACGACCTGGGCATGGAGTACAGCGGCTGGGCCCCGCCGGGGACGTACGACGAGGTGGTGATCCGGGGCGACGCCGGCAAGCGGGAGTTCGTCGCGTTCTGGCTGAAGGAGGGCCGTGTCCTCGCCGGGATGAACGTGAACGTGTGGGACGTCACAGAGCCGATCCAGACGCTGATCCGCGCCAGAACCCCGGTGAACACGGACGCGCTGGCCGACCCGCACGTGCCCCTCGGGAGTCTCGCCCCCTAGCGCGCCTCTCGAGTGTCGGTCCGCCCCCGTAGAATCACCTCGTGGCAGGACGGATCAACGACGAGGACGTGAAGGCGGTACGGGACGCGGTCCCGATCGACGCCGTGGTGTCCGAGTACCTCCAGCTGCGCAACGCGGGCGGCGGCAACCTCAAGGGCCTCTGTCCGTTCCACGACGAGAAGTCGCCGTCCTTCCAGGTCAGCCCGAGCAAGGGACTGTTCCACTGCTTCGGCTGCCAGGAGGGCGGCGACACCATCTCGTTCGTGATGAAGGTCGACCACCTCACCTTCTCCGAGGTGGTCGAGCGGCTCGCCGCCCAGGCCGGCATCACCCTGCGCTACGAGGAGGGCGGCTACAACCCCGCCCACCAGCGCGGCGAACGCATCCGTCTCGTCGAGGCGCACAAGACCGCCGCCGAGTGGTACGCGGAACAGCTCGCCACCGGACCCGAGGCCGAGACCGGCCGGATCTTCCTCGCCGAGCGTGGCTTCGACCAGGCCGCGGCCGTCCACTTCGGCGTCGGCTACAGCCCCCAGGGCTGGGACCACCTCACCCGCTTCCTGCGCGGCAAGGGCTTCACCGACAAGGAACTGCTCCTCTCCGGCCTGGCCCAGGAGGGCCGCCGCGGGCCCATCGACCGCTTCCGGGGCCGTCTGATGTGGCCCATCCGCGACATCGGCGGCGAGGTCGTCGGCTTCGGCGCGCGCAAGCTCTACGAGACGGACAACGGCCCCAAGTACCTCAACACGCCCGACACCGCGATCTACAAGAAGTCCCAGGTGCTGTACGGCATCGACCTCGCCAAGCAGCACATCGCCAAGTCCAGCCGCGCGGTCGTCGTCGAGGGCTACACCGACGTCATGGCCTGCCATCTGGCCGGTGTCACCACCGCCATCGCGACCTGCGGCACGGCCTTCGGCGGCGACCACATCAAGATCCTCCGCCGGCTCCTCATGGACAACGGCAGCGCCCGGGTCATCTTCACCTTCGACGGTGACGCGGCCGGCCAGAAGGCGGCCCTGCGCGCCTTCGAGGACGACCAGAAGTTCGCCGCCGAGACCTACATCGCCATCGCGCCGGACAACATGGACCCCTGCGACCTGCGCCTCGCCAAGGGCGACGAGGCGGTCGCCGACCTGGTCGAACCCCGCACCCCGCTCTTCGAGTTCGCGCTCCGCCAGATCGTCGTCCGCTACGACCTCGACACCCCGGCGGGCCGCGCCGCCGCCCTCGACGAGGCCGCGCCCATCGTCGCCCGCATCAAGAACAGCGGCGCCCAGCACGAGGTCGCCGTCCAGCTGGCCGGCATGCTCGGCATCCTGGACACCCAGTTCGTCGTCAAGAGGGTCGCCCAGCTGGCCCGTTGGGCCCGCGACCGGGGCGGAAAGGGCCCGGCGCCGGCCCGTGGCCCCCAGCCGTACGAGTCCGCCGCCCGGTCCGCGGGCGGAGGCCCCGCCCTCAACCTCCGCAACGCCGTCTACGCCACCGAACGCGAGCTGCTGAAGCTCGCCCTGCAACGCCCCGAGCTGGTCTCCCCGGCCTTCGACGCGTACGGGATCGACGAGTTCACCGCCGCGCCCTACGCCGCCGTACGCCAGGCGATCCAGGACGCGGGCGGCGCCGAGTACGGCGTCAAGGACGGGCAGGAATACCTCGTCCGGGTCCGGGAGGCCGCGCCCGACGACGCGGTCCGGGCGATGGTGACGGAGCTCGCCGTCGAGGCGATCATGCGCCGCACGGTCGACGAGAACTACGCGGGGGAGCAGTTGGTGACGGTCCGGCGCAGGGCGGTGGCGCGCAGGCTCACCGATCTCCAGGGCACGCTGACCCGTCTCGGCAACACGGACCCGGCCCAGTCGGCCGCCGTCCAGAACGAGATGATGATCCTGACCAGGTACGACAGGGCGTTGCAGCACGAGGGCCCGTCTGCTCTCTGAGCCGCCGCCCGCGGCAGGGTGACCACGCGGTCACGGACCGGACCCAAAAAGTCGCCGCACGCCCCTCGTGGCGGCTGTGTGTCGTACTCCACACTGGGTGCGGTGCCTGAGTCCTCGGAGCGCGGCCGATCCCGGAGGGACGCGGCGTGGCCGCCGACTCCGCCCCCGAAGTACCGCTGCTGCTCACCTCAGCAGCGATCATCCTGGAGGTCGCCCCCGTGCAGACCCAGACCCAGACCCTGACCGTCAGCACTGCCGACAGTACGGCCAGCACCACCAGTACCAGTGCCAGTGCGGCCGACGGCACGGAACCGGACGCCGAGACCGAAGTCCTGGCCGCCGTCCCGCCGCAGAACCGTGCCGGGCGCCCCCCGGAGCCGGACGCGGAAGCACCCGCGGACACCCCCGCGGGAACGCATCCCGAGCGGGAGATCGAGCAGGCGCAGGCGCAGGAGCAAGAGCAGGAGCCGGAGCAGGAGCAAGAGACCGAGCCGCCTGCCGAGGCCCTGGAGGAGGCCGTCGAGGAGGCCGTCGAGGACGCTCCCGAGCCCGTCCAGCCGCCCCGCGCCCGGCCGCGCGCCACCGACAGCGGCAGCCCCTCCTCTGACCTCTTCCGGCAGTACCTGCGGGAGATCGGCCGCATCCCGCTGCTCACCGCGGCCGAGGAGGTCGACCTGGCCCGTCGCGTCGAGGCGGGCCTGTTCGCCGAGGAGAAGCTGAGCGGCGCGACCGACCTGGACAGCCAACTGGCCCTCGACCTCGACCGGTTGGTCGTCCTGGGCCGCATGGCCAAGCGCCGGCTGATCGAGGCCAACCTGCGGCTCGTGGTCTCCGTCGCCAAGCGGTACGTCGGGCGCGGGCTCACCATGCTCGACCTCGTCCAGGAGGGCAACCTCGGCCTGATCCGGGCGGTCGAGAAGTTCGACTACGCCCGCGGCTACAAGTTCTCCACCTACGCCACCTGGTGGATCCGCCAGGCCATGTCCCGCGCGCTGGCCGACCAGGCCCGCACCATCCGCGTTCCGGTCCATGTCGTCGAACTCATCAACCGGGTCGTCCGCGTCCAGCGCCGGATGCTCCAGGAGCGCGGCTACGAGCCCACCCCGGAAGAGGTCGCCGCCCAGCTCGACCTCCTGCCGGAGCGCGTCGGCGAGGTCCTGCGGCTGGCCCAGGAGCCGGTCTCCCTGCACGCCCCGGTGGGCGAGGAGGACGATGTGGCCCTCGGCGACCTCATCGAGGACGGCGACGCGGCCAGCCCCGTGGAGTCGGCGGCCTTCCTGTTGCTGCGCGAGCACCTGGAGGTCGTGCTCTCCACCCTCGGCGAACGCGAGCGGAAGGTCGTCCAGCTGCGCTACGGGCTGGCGGACGGCCGGCCGCGCACGCTGGAGGAGATCGGCCGCATCTTCGGCGTGACGCGCGAGCGGATACGGCAGATCGAGTCGAAGACCCTCAACAAACTCCGCGACCACGCCTTCGCGGACCAGCTCAGGGGCTACCTGGACTGAGCGGGGCCGCTCGCCGTCACCCGATGCGAGCGGCCCCTCGGAAACTCACCGAGCCGCCGGAAACCGTCCGTCGTCCCGTCCGTCGTCCCGTCAGTCGACCTCGGCCAGTGCCTGGGCGAACTGCGCCTTGTAGAGGCGCGCGTAGGCCCCGTCGGCCGCGAGCAGTTCGGCGTGCGCGCCCTGCTCGACGATCGAGCCGTTCTCCATCACCAGGATCGTGTCGGCGTCCCGGATGGTCGACAGCCGGTGCGCGATGACGAACGACGTCCGCCCGTGCGCCAGCTTCGCCATCGCCTTCTGGATCAGCACCTCCGTGCGGGTGTCGACGGAACTGGTGGCCTCGTCGAGCACCAGGATCGTCGGGTCGGACAGGAACGCCCGCGCGATGGTGATCAGCTGCTTCTCACCGGCGCTGACCCCGCTGCCCTCGTCGTCGATCACCGTGTCGTAGCCGTCGGGAAGGGTACGGACGAACCGGTCGGCGTGCGCGGCCCGCGCCGCCTCCTCGATCTCGCCCCGGGTGACCTCGCCCGACGCCCCGTACGCGATGTTCTCCGCGATGGTGCCGCCGAACAGCCAGGTGTCCTGGAGCACCATGCCGATGCCGGCGCGCAGTTCGTCGCGGGACATCTTCGCTATGTCGACCCCGTCGAGGGTGATGCGCCCGCCGGAGACGTCGTAGAACCGCATGAGCAGGTTCACCAGCGTCGTCTTGCCGGCGCCCGTCGGGCCGACGATGGCGACCGTGTGGCCGGGCTCCACCGTCACGGACAGATCCTCGATCAGCGGCTTCTCCGGGTCGTACCGGAAGGACACGCCCTCCAGCGCGACCCGCCCGCGCAGCTCCCCGGGCCGCTCGGCCGCGATCGGGTCCGCCTCCTGCTCCTCCGCGTCCAGGAGTTCGAAGACCCGCTCGGCCGAGGCGACCCCCGACTGCACCAGGTTCGCCATCGACGCGAGCTGCGTCAGCGGCATCGAGAACTGGCGCGAGTACTGGATGAACGCCTGCACGTCACCGATGGACAGGGAACCCGAGGCGACGCGCAGCCCGCCGACCACCGCGACCAGCACGTAGTTGAGATTCGAGACGAACATCATCAGCGGCTGCATGACCCCGCTGTTGAACTGCGCCTTGAACCCGGCCTCGTACAGTGCGTCGTTCTGCTCGGCGAACTGCTGCGCCGACTCCGCCTGGCGGCCGAACACCTTCACCAGCGTGTGGCCGGTGTACATCTCCTCGATGTGGGCGTTGAGCTTGCCGGTGGAGCGCCACTGCTGCACGAAGTGCGGCTGCGACCGCTTGCCCACGCGCGTGGCGACGACCGCCGACAGCGGCACGGTGACGAGCGCGACCAGGGCCAGGATCCACGACACCCAGAACATCATCGCCAGCACACCGATGACGGTCAGCAGCGAGTTGATCAGCTGGCCCATCGACTGCTGGAGCGTCTGCCCGATGTTGTCGATGTCGTTCGTCGCGCGGGACAGCACCTCGCCCCGCTGGCGCTTGTCGAAGTACGACAGCGGCAGCCGGGACAGCTTCGTCTGCACGTCCTCGCGCATCCGGAACATGGTGCGGTTGACGGACCTGTTGACCAGCCGCGTCCCGACCGCCATCAGCAGACCGGCGACCAGGAACACCCCGATCGCGAACAGCAGGATGTTCCCGACCGAGCCGAAGTCGATGCCCTTTCCTGGGGTGAAGTCGGTGCTCCGGAGCATGTCGGCGACGTTGCCCTCGCCGCGCTCCCGCATCGAGTCGAGGACCTGCTCCTTGGTCGTCCCGGCCGGCATCCGCCGTCCGACGATGCCCGCGAAGACCAGGTCGGTGGCCTTGCCGAGGATCTTCGGCCCGACCACGTTGAGGCCGACGCTCAGCACCACGCAGCAGAGCATGCCGTAGAGGGTGTACCGCTCGGGTTTGAACTGGGCGAACAGCCGCCTGCCGGACACCTTGAAGTCCAGCGAGCGGTTCTCGGGACCGGTGCCGGCCATCATGCGCCCCATGGGCCCGGCCATCAGGCAGCCTCCGCTTCCGTGAGCTGGGAGAGCACGATCTCCCGGTAGGTCTCGTTGTCCGCCATCAACTCGCGGTGGCTGCCCGTGCCGACGACCAGGCCCTCGTCCAGGACGATGATCCGGTCGGCGTCGCGGATGGTGGCCACCCGCTGGGCGACGATCACCACGGTCGCCTCGGCGGTCTCCCGCCCGAGCGCCGCCCGCAACGCCGCGTCGGTGGCGTAGTCGAGGGCCGAGAAGGAGTCGTCGAACAGGTAGATCTCCGGCCGCTGCACGAGCGTCCGGGCGATCGCGAGCCGCTGCCGCTGACCACCGGAGACGTTCGTCCCGCCCTGCGCGATGGGGGAGTCCAGCCCGTTCTCCAGCTTGCTCACGAAGTCCTTGGCCTGCGCCACCTCCAGCGCGTGCCACAGCTCCTCGTCCGTGGCGTCCGGATTGCCGTAGCGCAGGTTGGTGGCGACCGTGCCCGCGAACAGGTACGGCTTCTGCGGCACGAGTCCGACGGTCTTCGCCAACAGCACCGGGTCGACCTCGGCGACGGCCACCCCGTCGACGAGCACCTCGCCCTCGGTGGCGTCGAACAGTCGGGCGACCAGCCCGAGCAGCGTGGACTTGCCGCTGCCGGTCGAGCCGATCACGGCCGTCGTCTCGCCCGGCCGTGCCACGAGCTCGATGGACTTGAGGACGGGCTCCTCGGCGCCGGGATAGCGGAATCCCGCCCCCCGGATCTCCAGATGCCCGTGCCGCCGCAGTTCGGTGACGGGAGCCACCGGCGGGACCACGGACGACGAGGTGTCCAGCACCTCCTGGATGCGCTCGGCGCACACCTCCGCGCGCGGCACCATCATGAACATGAAGGTGGCCATCATCACGGACATGACGATCTGCATGAGGTAGGCGAGGAAGGCGGTCAGATCACCGATCTGCATCCCACCGCTGTCGATCCGGTGGGCGCCGAACCACACCACGGCGATCGAGGACAGGTTCACCGTGGTCATGACCACCGGGAACATCAGCGCGAGCAGGTTGCCGGTTCTCAGCGAGATGTCGGTGAGATCGCCGTTGGCCTTCCGGAACCGCTGCTGCTCGTACTCGTCGCGGACGAACGCGCGGATCACCCGGTTGCCGGTGATCTGCTCGCGCAGCACCCGGTTCACGGTGTCCAGCCGGACCTGCATGGACCGGAACAGCGGCCGCAGCCGGCGCACGATCAGCGTCACGCAGACGACCAGCACGGGCACCACGGCGACGAGCACCGCGGACAGCGGCACGTCCAGGCCGAGCGCCAGCACGACACCGCCGACACACATGATGGGCGCCGACACCATCAGCGTGAACGTCATCAGGGCGAGCATCTGGATCTGCTGGACGTCGTTCGTCGTCCGGGTGATCAGCGAGGGCGCGCCGAAGTGGCCGAGCTCGCGGGCGGAGAAGGACTGCACCCGGTCGAAGACGGCCGCCCGTACGTCCCGGCCGATCGCCGCGGCGGTTCTGGCGCCGTAGTACACGGCACCGATGTTGCAGACGACCTGTGCCAGCGAGATCCCGATCATCATGCCGCCGTAGGACAGGATGTATCCGGTGTCTCCCTCGACGACGCCGTTGTCGATGATGTGCGCGTTGAGGGTGGGGAGGTAGAGGGTGGCGCAGGTCTGGAGGAACTGCAGCACCACCAGCAGGGTGATGGGTTTCTTGTAGGGCCTGAGATAGGTCCGTAGTAGTCGTATGAGCACGCTACGTCTCTCGGAGTCGGCGGGAGGGGCATTGGTTGCCCCTGGCCCCTATCGTCGGACACCCCACCCGCGTTACCTCAACTGATTAAGCTCACAGCAGTGCTTTTACAGCCGTCTGTGTACACCCGATGCATGCCTGTACACCGGATGCGCCCCGAACCTCCGATACGCCCGGTACAGCCGATGCGTGCCGCGTATCCGCCGCGTCCCGCCCACTCTCGCGCCTCCGCGCCCTCGCGCCTCCGCGCCCTCGCGCCTCAGCCGCGGAACGCGTTCGGATGCGTCTGCTCCCGCACCGACACGTACTGCTGCCGCACGGCCTGTCCGACGGCCAGCTCCTCACCCGGGTCCAGGACCTGCGCCGCCGCGCCCTGCCAGGCCGGCGGGGTCCGCGGGTCGAGAGTGCCCTGCGACACCCCGAGCGCCCAGGCGGCCTGCCGGGCCGCCCCGATGGCCGCGTAGTCCGCCGGCTGCGGTACGACGACCTGGGCCCCGAACAGCGCGGGCGCCGCCGCCTGCACGGCCGGCAGCTCGGCCGCAGCCCCGAGCAGGAAGATCCGCCGCACGTCCACGCCCCGGCCGCGCAGCACGTCGAGCGCGTCCGCCAGCCCGCACAGCATGCCCTCGAAGGCGGCCCGCGCGAAGTGCTCGGGCTTCATCGACTCGCGGCGCAGGCCCGCCAGCGTTCCGGCCGTGTGCGGCAGGTTCGGCGTCCGCTCGCCCTCCAGGTAGGGCAGCATGACCAGCCCGTGCGACCCCGGCGTCGACTTCATCGCCAGGTCCGACAGCGCCTCCAGATCGGGCGCCCCGATCAGCTCGGCGGCACCGCGCAGGGTCCGTACGGCGTTCAGGGTGGTCACGACCGGCAGGTGCATGCCCGTCGCGTCGGCCAGGGAGGTGATCATCCCGCTCTGGTCGATGAGCGCCTCGTGGTGCACGGCCATCACGGACCCGGAGGCGCCCAGCGACACGACCGCGTCCCCGTGCCCGATTCCCAGCCCCAGGGCGGCGGCCATCGTCTCGCCGGTCCCGGCGGAGATCAGCAGTCCCTCCGGCGTCGTACCGGCCGCGTCGGACGGTCCGATCACCTCGGGGAGCATGGCCTGGTGACCGAGCGCCAGCTCGACGAGATCTGGCCGATAACCGCCGGTGGCGGCGGACCAGTAGCCGGTCCCGGAGGCCCCGCCGCGATCCGTGGTCCTTCGCGAGGGCCGCCCCAGGAGCTGCCACACCAGCCAGTCGTGGGCCTGGAGCAGTACGGAGGTCCGGGCGGCGGCGTCCGGCTCGTTCTTGGCCAGCCAGCGCAGCTTGGTCACCGGCTGGGCGGCCTGCGGCACGCATCCCACCGCCTGTGCCCATGCCTCGCGCCCGCCGAGCGCGTCGATCAGGTCGGCCGCCGCGACCTGCGCCCGCTTGTCCCCGCCGACCATCGCCGGGCGCACGGTGTTGCCCTGCGAGTCCAGCGGTACGACCGCGTTCTGCTGCGAGGAGACGCCGATGGCCTGCACGCCCTCGAGCAGTCCACCGCCCGCCGCTTCGCCCAGCGACAGCAGCCAGGCCTGCGGATCGACGTCGGAGGGCCGCCCTCCCGCACTCTCGGCGCCTTCCATCGGATGCGGCGCATACCCCTGCCGGAGCACGGCTCCGGTGTCCGCGTCGCAGACGACGATACGAGTGAAATCGGGTGAACTGTCCAACCCGGCGACTATCCCCATGACGAAAATTCTGCCGCACGCGCCGCTCGGGTTGGGCCGCGGAGACCACGGGGGTGCCGCGCGGAGGCCCGGCGCGGGGCGTTGTCGCTGGTCGCGCCCCCGCGCCGGGCCGCATATGTCACACCCCCGGGTCTCCGGGGTGGCCGTTCCCGGCTGGCCTCGAAGGCGGCGCTAGGTGTTGCTGGTGCCCCAGTCGTCCCCGCCCGCCCCGTTGGTGTTGCGGTCGCGCAGGGACCGCACCCGGCCCGCAACCGATTCGGGCATCCGGTCGCCGACCTTGTCGCTGACCGCGTGGTACGCCTTGCCCGCGTACTGGCGGCCCTGCTGGGCGGCCGTCTCGGCGGTGTTGCGCACGGCGGGGTTCTGGGCGACCTGCCGCGCGGACTTCTTCAACTGCTCGTACCGCTCGCGCCCGGCACGCGTGCCCAGTACGTAACCCAGAGCCAGCCCGACGACGAACGTGAGCTTGTAGCGCATGGTGGCCACCCTCTCCTTGCGTAGTCCCTGGCACGACATGGGCGCCGGGGGGAACCGATTGGCGGAGCACCCCCCTGCTTGCGCTAATGTATGTGTCGCAGAGAGCGAGCGCCCCCTGGCGAATACCCAGGTGAGCACGTTCGATGCAAACGAGGCATTCCCCTGTAGCTCAATTGGCAGAGCAGCCGGCTGTTAACCGGCAGGTTACTGGTTCGAGTCCAGTCGGGGGAGCTCGGTCCCCTGTAGCTCAATTGGCAGAGCAGCCGGCTGTTAACCGGCAGGTTACTGGTTCGAGTCCAGTCGGGGGAGCATCGTGAACGAGGACCCCGAGGGGGTCCTTTTTCATGTCGGCGGGAACCGTGCAGGCCAGGGGTGTTGTCCTCATGGTTCGTGCAAGGTCGACCAGCCGGAGCGTGAGATCGTATGAGCGGCTATGCTGCGGCAGACGGCGCGCACACATGTACGCGACACGCCGCTATGGGGCGGTAGCTCAGCCGGTTAGAGCAGCGGACTCATAATCCGTCGGCCGTGGGTTCGAGTCCCACCCGCCCCACTCTTCGCTACGCGAGGAGAAACCTTCTGACCAGCAACTTAGCTGGCGGGTCGGGTGAGTTGAGAGATCTTGGCGGCTCTAGTGGATCAAGGAAACATGATCCAGGGGCCAGCCAGGGGCCACAGGGGTCATGCCGCCTGCGCGGGGTCCTCGTCAGGGGCCGAGTCGTCCCCTTCGGATGTTGCCGTGGAGTCCTCGGCGGGGTCCTCAGCCCCCTCCTCGCGCTTCTTTGGACTGGCCTTGCGCTCGGCGCGCGGCACCGTGGCGATGGTCGACTCTGCCTCGGCGGTCATCAGCTGAGGCAGGACGCTGGTGTACGTGTCCGAGGTGATCTGACGGGAGCTGTGGCCCAGCCGCTCCTGCACCACCTTGATGTCGTTCTTCGCGAGCAGCGACAGCGTGGCGGAGATGTGGCGCAGATCATGCAGGCGAACAGGCGGGAGCCCGGACAGCTCGACCAGCCGCTTGAAGCGTCGACTGATCCAGTCCGGGTGGTAGGGCTCGCCGTTCTCCTGGGTGAAGACCCGGTCCGACTCCGTCCAGGCCCCCACGCCGGACCACTGCGTCCGTTCCTTCTCTTGGGTCATCCGCCATGCGTGAAGCACCTCTACCGACTCCGCGCTCACAGAAATCGTGCGCACGCTGTCGGCCTTCGGGGGTTCTCCGTACAGCCGGTAGGCGACTTCGACGATCTGAGCGGAGACGCGGAGCCAGCGGCTCGTCAGATTCACCTCCGGCCACGGCAGGGCGCACATCTCACCGCGGCGAGGGCCGAGAAAGATGAAGGTGTGCCACAGGGGGTAGAGCCGGTCGTCGCTCACGAAGTCGAGGAATTGGCCAGTCTGCTCGGGGGTCCAGACCATGACCGGGCCTGGCTTCTCGCCCGTCTGTCTCCACCGCTCGACTCGCTCTGGTGTCCACACCAGCGGCTTGGGTCGCTTGGCTGCTGGAAGTTCGACGAGTTGGGCCCAGTTGGTCGAGTACTCGCCGCGCTTGATGCCGATTCCCAGGAACGAGCTGAGGGTGGCGTTGATCCGGTGCATGGTCGCGGCGCTGGTGATCTTCCGCTTGCCCTTGCGCTCCTCCCGCAGCGCGGCGTTGGCAACCAGGTAGGCCCGGCGCGCGGCACGACGGTCCTCCTTCTTGCCTGCGGCGCGCACCCAGGCTGTGTAGGCGGCGTCGCGAGCTTCCTGCAGTTCGACCACCTGGGCGTGGTGGATGAGGCGCAAGGCGTTCTGGCGCTCAATCGCGTCGTACATGGCCTCGATGTGGCGCAGTCTGAGGTCGCGCCGCTTGATGTGCCCGAGGTGCGGTTCGAGGTAGAGGTCGATGTGCTCCTCGTAGCCGTGGCGGGTGGTACGGGCCAGGCTCCTCTTGCGCTTGAGCCAGGACCGCAGGTCTTCACCGACGGTGGTGTCGCTGAGTACGTCGGTCCCGCCGAAGGCTTCGCGGTAGACCTTGACGGCCTTCTCCTTGGCTGCGTCCTTAGTCGCGAATCCGCCCCGCCGCGCGCGCTGCCGCTTGCCGCCCTCTCCGGGATCTACGTCGAAGGCGAAGTACCACGTCCCGTGGCCCTTGCTCGTGAGCTTGGGGCACGTCTGGCCAACGTCCTTCATCTTCTGTGAGCCGTCGGCCTTGAATATGGGCTCCCCGGCAGCGTCTGTCGCCGGCGTCTTGCACTGGCAGCGTTTGAAGTAACTGATGTCTGACACGCTTCTCCCCGCGTGGTGGCATGTGGATCTTTTGTGTCGGCCCTTGTCGGACCGATGCCTATCTTGCCCCAACACTCCAGTGTTGGCGTATCCTTATGCCACGTTGGCGTGGGGGAGAACGCGACAACGGGAATGACAACGAAGGACGCATCTGTAGCTACGGACGCCGGGGTCAGTTTGATGACCCTGGAGGAACTACTCGCGCTGCCGCCGACGGTGAACGTGGTGACGGCTGCGCGGGCGCTGGGGATCGGCAAGCACAAGGCTTACAACTTGATCAAGGAGGGGTCTTTCCCCGTGCAGACGCTCCCCCTGGGCGGCACGGTGAGAGTCCCCACTGCTGCACTGTGGCAAGTGCTCGGGGTGACGCCCCTGGTGCAGTGATCTGTGTAGCCCTGAGTCTGCCGGTCTCGTTGGGCCATAGCTCGGACATGCGCCGTGGCCTAGGATCAGGCGGCTACGGGCGCACGAGACGAGAACGGACCACCGCATGCCACGGCTCTACGGTTTCGATGACGCCTCACGTCGTCGGCTACGTGACGACGAAGTGGACCCGCTCCGCCAGATGGTGAGCCGGGCGCTGAGCAATCAGTCCAACCAGGATGTTGCGGTATGGGCGAACGGGGAGGGCTACCGGGGAACGCTTGGCGGGGAGTGGAAGGACGCGTCGGTTGGACGCCTGTTCCGCAACCCAGCGATCGCTGGACTGCGCTACGACGACGGCGAACTCGTCGACGCGGGTCACCCCGGAGCTATCACGCGCGAGGAGTTCGAGGCCCTTCTAGAGCGGGAGAAGGCTCGCAGTACGAAGGACGCAGAGCCCGCGTACGACTATCTCCTCACTGGCGGGGGCAGCACGTGCGGCAAGTGCACACAGGATCTCGGAGGCGCCCGTACCAATTCGGGTACGCCCGGATACCGCTGTCGCCCGAAGGACAAGAACGGGCACGGTGGCTGCGGTGAGGTCCGGATCGATGCCGAGCTGTTGGAGAACCACGTCGGAGAATACGTCGTGGCGGAACTCCTCAAGCCCGGCATCCGAGCCTCGATCGCCAAGGCCCAGGCCGCCGTGCGCAAGCAGGTTGAGAACCTCACGCAGGACATCAAGGACCTGGAGGGCCGCCAGTCGGAGCTCGGGAGGCTCTACGGCAACCGCGAGATCAGCAGCGAGGCACTGGTAGCCGGAGAGCGCGAGATCGCAGCCAACCTCAAGGACATCCGTCCGCGCCTTCGCTACGCGGAGCAGATGGCGAACTTCTCACTCGGCCATGCCAAGGACCTGGTGAAGTGGTGGAACAGCGCACCCACCGCGTCGAAGAGAGCCATCACACTGCTTCTCTTGGAGAAGATCGAGGTGTTCCCCGCGAGCGCCCGCGGCGTTCGGACAATCGAGCCGGGGCGAGTCGTCCTTCACTGGCGCAAGCTGTCCGGCATGTCAGGTGGCTGAGACCGCCACCCGCGATGCGAGCCGCCTGCCTACCATCGCCATGGTCAGCCCCGTGATCAGTGAGATCACGGCGAGCCCGGCCAGGAGTGGGGAGATGATCTCCTCGTACCGCAGCGGCCACGGGTGGCCCAGGTAGTGGGTCACCAGGTATGACCCCTTGCTGGCGGCGTAGGCCACTCCGAGGAGCGCGGAGATCGACGACAGGGCGAGGCCGCGAGCCGTCCAGACGTGTCCTGCGCGCCGGGCAACGAGAGTCATCCCGGTGCACAGGAACGCGATCTCGCCGCAGGTGATCGCCACGTAGGCCAGATAGACCATGAGGTAGACGGTGACGCCTGGCACCGTGGCGAACTCGGTCGTGAACTCCACCGTCTCGTCGGTGGTGCCGACGAACAGGGGCAGCATCGCCGCTAGGACACACGCCGCGAAGGCGACACGTGCGTACAGGCTGGCCTTCAACACCTCGCGGTTGTAGGACCAGTCCACGAGCATCAGCTGAAGGCTGCCGCACCATACGACTGCACAGATGTGCGCCCCGAGCTTGGCCGCGTTGTTCACGCCGGTCGCAGACTCGATCACGTCCTCTACCGCCGGGACGGCGAGGGTGACGCCCACCGTGCAGATGCCGATGGCCACGGCTCGGGTGAAACGGGCTACGCGGTAGTCGCTTCGGTCACGCTGACGCCAGGCTTCCCGAGCGGAGAGCACGGTGCCCACCAGCCCGATCAGAGCGCACAGGCCGAAGACTATGCCGTCCATTTGGTTCAGGTTCCTTCCAGGTCGGAGACGGCGCGCTCGGCTGCTTCGGTGAAGCTGAGACGCCTCCGCCGGCCTGGCCGCGGTGGTTCCGTGGCAGGGGGAAGGGGCTCGGGTACTTCCGGAACATTGAGATCGCGGTGTCCATGTCGTAGACGGATCTCACGTGCGGCCTCCAGAAGTTCGGCAGCTCCAGCTTCACCCAGGTCGTGGATGAGCCGAAGTGCCTCGCGTGCGTCTTGGTACTCCTCATAGACCGATAGGGAGGTCAGTCCGTTGTAACCGGGGAGTAGGTAAGCTACCGGAGATGCGAACGCCCTTGCGAGTCCGGCCAGTTGGGCGCTGGACGGGTTCGTCTTGACCCCGTTGAGGAGGTCGTTGACGACCTGGTGCGTCAACGCCGGCCTGCCGCCGGGAGTCTCAGCCGTGGCGGCGGCGATGGCGCGTGTGCTTGGGGTCTTCCCATCTGCGCCGCGCTTCCTGCTGAGCAGCACGGCGAGCTTGCTGGAGAGGGGGATGTCCGGGCCGAGCGGCATTGTGCTGGCTACTCCTCGTGATGCGGCAGGCCCGGCCTGGCGGTGGACGGTGGACGTTGTGCGAACTCAGTATCGCTGTGGGGCGGCAGCGGCTGGTGGTGCATTGCAATGTCTATGTTGGTTGACAATAGGAAACGCTCGAAGCAAGATCTAATACGTCAGGCTAGTAAGCGCGTGCTCGGCATGCGGGGCCGCCACCCCTCTACCGCCTCCTTGGGTGCAAGATCGCGATAGGCACCCATCTTGGCCTCGATGTGTGCCGCTATCTCGTCTGTGTGGGGATCTAAGTGGGCCGCGGCTCGTTAGGGAGGCGGAACGCTGCAATGCGGGGAGGGTACGGGTGGGGATCGAGCTGGACGGAGTGCTGGCCCGACTGGAGGAGTCGGGTGGCACGGAGAACGTCATCTTGGATGACGAGGCTGCGTTCGCCGCGCTGGGGGCTTTAGCGATCGTGGACGCGAAACGGGTCGGTTGTGACGTGGGGCATGCGGGTGGCGCTGCCGTGAGTTGATCTGCGCGAGTAGTCAAGGGTGGGCCCTGTGGGGGGCTCGCCCTCACGCGTCTGACCTGCAAAAACTTCTCGAAATTTGTGGACCCCTTGCCTGAATGCATATAGAATAGAACCAGAAGGAGGGGGAAAGAAGAACCCCCCCGCTGACCTCTTGGAGCTCGAAATGTCGCACAAGTACGCCACCCTGAAGATGCGTCAGATCCACCGCAACCCCAACCAGCCCCGCAAGACCTTCGCCGAGGACGCGCTGAACGAGCTGGCCGAGTCGATCAAGGAGCACGGCCTCCTCCAGCCGATCGTCGTCCGGAAAGTGGAGGAGGGCTACGAGCTCGTGGCCGGCGAGCGCCGCTTCCGTGCCAACGAACTCGCGGACAACATCACCATCGAGGCGAAGATCCTGCTGCCCGAGGGTGAGTCCGAGATCAGCGACATGGACTCCTTCGAGAAGGCCATGGCCGAGAACCTGAACCGCGAGGACATGCTCCCGCTGGAGGAGGCGCGCGGCTTCAAGAAGGTCCTGGACGAGAAGGAGGGCGCCACGCCCGCCAACGTCGCGAAGACCTTCTCCAAGTCGGTCCAGTTCGTCAACCAGCGCCTGGCCCTGCTCGCTCTGCGCCCCGAGATCCAGGCTGCGGTCGACCTCGGGCACATCGGGACCCAGGCGGCCGTCCAGATCGCCGCACTCTCGAAGGACAACCAGAAGGCGGTCTTCCAGGACTGGAAGAAGGGAGACAAGAACGACAACCAGCTCGTCCACATCGCCTACGCCATGCGCAAGCAGGAGAAGGCGGCCACGCAGGACTCCATGGTCGACGTCGACGAGATGACCCCCGAGGAGAAGGCCGAGCGGAGTCGCGCGCAGGCCAAGACCAAGAGCGACCTCGACGCGATCGAGGGGATGTGGGCGCTGCTGGACAGCATCGGCAAGGCGGACCCCATGGAGCTGGCCCGCGCTCTGGCGGGGGAGGTCGGCAAGCGGCTTGAGCAGATGGACCGGGTCGCGGACGTCGTGCAGAAGGCCCGGTTCCAGCTCCGCCAGGCGAAGGCTCACGCCGACGCCAGCGAGATCATGGTCAACCCCGCTGCTGCCGCGCCCGACCTCGTGGCCGAGGCCGACGCCGTACTCGCCCAGTTGGACCCGGCTGCGGGCGACGCCGAGCGGGAGGCGCAGGCCGAGCCCGCCCCGGAGCCGGAGGTCGCCCCGGCCGCCGACGCCGACGCCACCCCTGCCGAAGCCGACGTGGAGACCGAGGGCCCGGCGGAGGCTGAGGGGGACGACATCGAGGCCGAGGCGGCGGCCGAGCCGGTCGCCGTCGCAGCCTGAGCCTGACCTGCCCATCTCGGGGCGGCCCCCAGCGGGCCGCCCCCTTCTCTATGGAGCCCCACAGTGATGAACGACATCCGGGCCATGCGTAACATCAACGCCAATCTGTTCGACGTGCCGGCCTCGGCCAACGCCCTTGAGGAGTACGACTCGGACGTGGCCGAACTCGTCCGCGAGGCTGCGACGCACCTGTTCAAGGCACGCCGTGACAACGACGGAGCCGCCCTCAATGAGGCGTACAACCTCACCCTGTTTGCCGCCTCCGACCTCATGAAGGGTGCCGGTGGTTCGGTGTACGTGCGCACTCACCTCATGGTCACGGCCCGCCTGGTCGAGCTCGAAGCGGCGCTCCTCGCCGCCGAGGCCAAGACCGCCAGCGAGTGAGGAAGCAACCGTGAAGATAGATTCCGACGTTCTCAAGGTCATCCGCTCCGCCACGGTCGACGGTCTGACGCTCCGTCTCAACGGCAAGCTCGACCGCGAACTGTACGACCGGGTCAACCTGGCCCTTCAGGCTGTCGGCGGCACCTGGAACCGCTACCAGCGCGCCCACATCTTTCCCTTCGCCGCTGCCGACGCCATCGCCGGACTGCTTGCCACCGGCGAGGTGATCACCGATGTCGACCGCGGGTACTTCCCCACGCCGAATCCCCTTGTCGAACAGCTCTTGGACCTGGCAGAACTCGAAGCTGGTTGTGAGGTGTTGGAACCGTCGGCCGGACGCGGCGCCATCGCCAAGGCGGCAGCCGCCCGCGGTGCCGTTGTCGACTGCATCGAACTCGACACCGCTCGCGCCGAGCACATCCGCGCCGGCGGCTACGCCCGCGAGGTCACGGCCGCCGACTTCTTCAGCGTGAAGGTGCAGCGCCGCTACCAGCGGGTCATCATGAACCCGCCGTTCGCAGACCGGCAGGACATCCGGCACGTCCAGCGGGCGTTGCGCTTCGTCCAGCCGGGCGGCCTGGTCGTGGCGGTCATGTACGGCAGCCTTCCCTACCGGAGTGACCGTAAGGCCAAGGACTTCCGGGCACGGGTTCGGGAGGCGCGAGGTTCTATCACGGAGCTGCCCGACGACGCATTCCCCGTTGGCGTGTCCACGGTGGTTGCCGTCATTCCGGTGCGCGAGCCCTCGCCACCCCCTCGGTTCAACCCCCAGGCGCCCAGGCCCGAGGACTTCAGTGCCAGGCCCGCAGCAGCCCAGCAGGGGCTGTTCTTCACTGACGCACCGACAGCCCACGGCACAACGCCCCTCGACGGGTTCGAGTTCGGGGCCGCACCATGACCAAAGATAGATCCCAACACTGATGCGTGGTACGTTCTATTTCGTTGGTGAGGGCGGCCTCAGCCGAGGAACCGGCTCACCAACGTGCCGTGGCATGCGGCACTCCCCTTCGGTGCCTGGCGGGTGGCCAATCCCCCGCGCCCTACCCGCCAGGCACCGGCCCCGCACCTGAGCGGAGCCGCCGGAGCGCCGCCAAGATCCACGATCACGACTGGACCCGTCCCCGCCTCACGCTGGGGGCGGGTCCCCGTGCACTCAGGAGCGCCATGAACACAGAGGACTTCGCCGGGCACCCAGAGGATCGCGAGCTGTACGAACGTCTCCTCGTCGAGCGGGACGGGACGCCGATCAGGGCCCTCGCCGAACGTGACCCCGGCCTCGAAGTACCAGCAGACCCCGATCCAGACGCGGCCCGGCACCTCGCGGAACTCGAAACAGTCGCGGCTCCCCAACGACGAAAGCGACATGGAGCATGACCATCAAGCAGGCACCGCCCGCAGAGCTGGAAAGTCGTACACCTCCCGTACCTGGGGCGGTGTGGTGCCGATCTTGTGATTCGTGGTGCCTGCCATCCGGTATCTGCCGCTGCAACAACCGGTGATGAGCGCCTTCCTTCGCCTCGCTGTCGACGCGATGGCCGTCCTGCTCATGGCGGCCATCGCCGTCGGTGCCTGGATCGTTGTGCAGCTCGGCGGCGGCGGGGTCCTTCTCGCCAGCCTCTTGGCCTTCCCCGGCTGTGGGCTGGTGGCCGCCGCCATTCAACACATTCAGCGATGGGTGCCCGGTCGGCGACTGACGCACCAGATGAACCCTCGCTCCGGCGACCGCTGCGGCCCGGCGTGATCGTCTAGTCTGAACTAGCTGTAGGGCGCGGGGAACGGCCTACACAAGGACGCCCAGTGACCCCGACGCCCGCCAACATCCCCGAACTGCTCCTGCCGCTCGCGGTCCCCACCGCCGACCTCACTCAGTACTACCGGAACCCCCGCAACGGTGACCTCCCCTCGATCGCCGAATCGCTGACCGTCAACGGCCAGTACCGCGCGATTGTCGTCAACAAGGGCACGCACACAGGCCGCCGCAACGAGATCCTGGCGGGCAACCACACCTTTGCGGCGGCTCAGCAGCTCGGCTGGGACCAGATCGCCGTCACTTGGGTCGACGTCGATGACGACGCGGCGGCCCGCATCGTCATCGTCGACAACCGGACCAACGACCTCGCTGGATACGACAGCGTGCTCCTGGCCGAGATCCTCTCCGAGATCCCGGACCTGGCCGGTACCGGCTACGACCGTGAGAGCGTGGACCGGCTTCTCGACGACACCTCCCTTCCCGAGACGCTGGAACTCACCTCCGACGGTGCGGGCACCGGTGCTGCAGCCACCGTCGACTACCTCCAGTGGGGCTACCTTCAGTGGGAGTCCAAGCGGGTCCGGATCACCTCCGAAGAGGTCGAAGCCCTCAACGCCATCTACACGAAGTTCGTGGACGACACCAACAGCGACCTCGGATTCGGCTGGCACGTCTTGCAGCAGGCCCACGAGGAGGGCGAGGCGGCATGAGCAGCGCGCCCACCACGACGTTCTATGAGGCGTACCCGCTCGACCAGCTTCGCCCCGCCGACTACAACCCGCGCCGCCTCAGCGAGGAGGCGTTCGTCAGGCTCCAGGCGTCGCTGCGCCGCCACGGTGTAGTGAAGCCCGTCATCCTCAACGCTGACGGCACGCTGGTCGCGGGCCACCAGAGAACCAAGGGCCTCCAGGCCATCGGCCTGACGCACACGCCCGCGGTCATGCTGGGCACGAAGGTCAGGTTGCAGGACGAGATCCAGTTCAACCTGCTGCACAACCGGGTCGAGACCGAGGCCAGCGTCGTCTACGCCGAGCCCGGCGTCATCGGCGCCTGGTCGTGGATTCCATGGCAGTCCGTCCGGGTTGCGGAACGGAAGAACCTCTCCTTCGTCAACGCCATCGGGCACATGACCGCCGGCCACGGCCCCTGGGGGAGCGTCGTAATCGATGACCAGGGCCGCATCGTGCTCAACGCCGAATACGCCGTCGTCGCCTCCATCAACCGCTTCGACCTCCTCGCCTGGACCGTGGCCTCGGCCGACGCCGCCCAGCTGCACGCGGACCTGACCGGCGAGTACGGCGTGTACGACTGGAGCGCCATCGAGAGCAAGGCACCCGTCTGGAACCAGCACATCGTCCAGCCCAAGCGGCTCCGCCAGTTCTCCTCCAAGGCCAAGGCGGGCAAGCTCGCCTACGGCTCCGAGACCTGGGACCAGCTCGTCACGCCCTGGCTCAAGCCCACGCACCGCGTGGTTGACTTCGGCGCCGGATACGGCGACTACGCCAAGCACCTGCGCGCCAAAGGCTTCAACATCCACGACTACGAGCCCTACCGCTGCCGGGACGGCTCGTACGCCGTCGACATCCGGGCCGTCGTCGGCATGATCCGCGACATCGACAAGGACATCCAGGCCAACGGGCTGTACGACGTGGTGGTCCTGGACTCCGTCATCAACGCCACCACCTCGCTCGACTACCAGCACTGGGTGATGACCACCGTCAACGCCCTGTGCGCCGCCGACGGAGTGGTCTGCCTCGGTACGCGGAGCCTCGCCCGCGAACTGCGTGATGAGCAAGCCAAACGCGTAACCTCGCAGACCGCGACCACGAAGATGAGCTTCCTCGACGAGGACAACGTCGAGATGAACTTCGTGAAGGGGAAGTGGCAGAAGCTCCGCTTCCATACCCCCGAGACGCTGGAGCCCATGCTGCGCCGCTACTTCGAGGACGTGAAAGTCACCGATCTGAGCGGGTCCAACCTCAAGGCGACGTGCCGCCGCCCCATCGCGCTCCCCAAAGAGGAATACGGGAAGGCATTCGAAGAGGAATTCAACATGCCTTACCCGAATGGCTTCCGGCACGACAGGCATCTGGAATTGGTGGGAAATTTGATAAAATTGGTAATAGAGAGGAATAAACCTCTCGTCGATTGACGGATGAATGGGGAGCGGATGTCACGGCGAATGCAGATCCAAATTGAATCACGAACTCGATACCACATCATGTGGCTGGCAGGCGTGCGGCACGTAGCCCTCGACCAACACTGCCTGCGCAGCTTCGGGCAGCCCGACCGCCCCCGGCTCGACATCAGCCGCCGGCACCAGACGATCGAACTCCCCGATCACAACCCGCCCCTGGCCTGGTACGTGTGCGCGCTGCCCAACCCATGGAAGTGGAGTGACAACGCGCACCTCGCCTTCGAAGCCGCCCCAGGTGAGCAATGGGAGGGGAATGCCCTGGTGCCCGGCTTGTACGTGCGCCTCGACAACGCTCGCCCCATCACCGGGTGGGGCGAGCACAGCATCCCCGAAAGTGAGCCACGCCGGAAGGCCTACCGCTTTCGCACCTGCCGCAACTACCAGTTCGCCTGGTGGCTCCGGACCGAGCGCAATGCGCCCGACGCCCCACCGGAGTACATGCCGCCGAAGAGGCCAGGTCAGGGGGAGCAGATGTCCCTGATGTGACCCCCTGCGGGGCCCGAGCGGCAGTCTCGGGCCCCGCAGAAAGCACTCAGTCCAGGCGGTATGTGGTCTCCAGCCCTCGCGCACCGGCGGGCAGCAGTACGTCGTTCACCTGGTAGGCGTGCCCGGATGCATCGCGGGCAGTGAGCAAGATGGCGAGGGTCGGCGCGCTGGCAGGCAGCCCCAGAAGCTCAGCCTCAGCAGCATCATCCGGAATCCGAGCGGAAACCTGCTCAGTCACGTAGTCGAGGCGGACTCTGTGCCGAGCCTCCAGGTATTCGCGCAGCCCCAGATGCAACGGCTCGAATAGCTCAAGCTCCGACCCGCTGGCCAGGCTGACGGGGAAGTATGACGAGACCAGCTCGGCTGCTTCCCCGTCCTCCTCGACTAGGAACCGGCGTCTGAGCACTTCGGCTTGCTCTGGCGACTTGAGCGCAGAGGCAACGCGCGCCGGAGGCCTCACCTGCTCGACCGAGATCAACCGCCCAGGAGTCTCTGACTCCTTGCGCATCAGGGTATGACGCCCGCGGCTGTCGGTCCGCTCGATGACAGTCGGCCTGCCTCGCACGATCGTGCCGAATCCCTGGCGGGACTCCAACCAGCCGTCCCTTTTCAGCAGTTCAAGTGCCCGCACCACCGTCGGCCGGGACATTCCGAACTCCTGCACCAGCTGGTTCTCGCTAGGAACCCTTGTGCCAGCCGGGTAGGTACCCGCCTCGATCCGACCTTGGACGGTCTGCGCGAGGCGTACGTACTTGGGTGCCTCCACCTCATATGCCATAAACGCCACCCACTCAAGACCCGACAAGTCGACTGGTCAACCAGACTACCCAGCACACGGCAGGGACTGATCTCGCCCCAGATACGGAGGTACCGAGCCAGCCGCAGCGAAGTGGGATCATGGACCCGGGCGCGGGGGCGCACCCGAGCTGTGGAGGACCCCCGCCGTGGGACGCCCCGACAAAGCCGCGCGTGCGGCCATCGCGCGCCGCCGCTCGGACGCCATCGACCTACGACTCGCCGGCGTGGACTGGCTCACGATCGCCCGCAAACTCGCCGCCGACCCGACCGCCAACTCCGACGGCATCGCCTACCCCCAGGGCTACGGCATCGAGCGGTACCGCAAGGACCAGGACCCGCCCACCGACGAGGCCCTGATCCACGCCGCCTGCCGTGACGTCCGTGCTGCGCTCGCCGATCGCCGCGCTGAGCTGAACGACGACGTTGACGAACTGCGCGCACTCGAGGCCGACCGCCTCGACCGGCTGTTCTTCGTGGCATACAAGAAGGCGGTCCGGGACCAGGACCTCGCGGCCATCGATCGAACCCTGCGGATCATGGAGCGGCGCGCCCGGCTGCTCGGCCTTGACATGCCCGTCAGGACGGAGCTGTCCGGCCCCGACGGGGGACCGGTGCAGATCGAGAACGTCACCGCCGACGAACTCGACGCGCTGATCACGCTGACCGACCCGGACGCCGAATGAGGCCCCGGGACAACGAGAGCGTCATCGCCCACTACAAGACGCTGCCGCCAGCCCAACGCCGTGCCATCGCCCGGACCGCCTCCCCAACGCTGCGGGTCGAGCTGGCACGCGCGGAACGGCAGTTGGCCATGGACCGCTCGCCAGGCGCCCTCGCCGCCGTCCTCACCCGCGGCCGAGAGATGCAGGCACCGCACCTCGATCTGATCGACCGCGCGTTCATCGACATGGCCGAGGGCCGGTGCGACCGGGTCATGCTCACGATGCCCCCGCGGCACGGCAAGAGCCGACGCGCCTCCCGTTGGGCTCCGCTCTGGTACCTACGGCGCAACCCCGGCCACCGCATGATGATCGCCAGCTACTCTGCCGACCTGGCGGACGACCACGGCCGGTGGATCAGGGACGCCATCTACACCTGGGGCGACGACCTCGGCATCCAGCTCGCGCCCGGCAGCAAGGCCGCCAACCGCTTCGACATCGTCGGCGGCGAAGGCGGGCTCCTCGCTGCGGGCATCGGAGGCGGCCTCACCGGACGCGGCGCCCACATCGCCATCGTGGACGACCCGGTCAAGGACATGGCCGATGCGGACTCGCCAACTATGCGCAAACGCGCCTGGGACTGGTGGACCTCCGTCATACAGACCCGACTCGAACCGACCGGAGCCATCTGCCTGATCCAGACGCGCTGGCACGAGGACGATCTTGCCGGGCGCATCCTCGCCACCGAGCGAGACGCCTGGCGCGTCATCGACCTCCCGGCCCTTGCCGACAGCCCCGATGACCCGCTCGGCCGGGCACCCGGCGAGCCCCTGTGGCCCCAGCGATTCGACGCCGCCCACCACGCCCGAACCCGCAAGCGCGTCGGCGAACGAGTCTGGGGCGCCCTCTACATGCAGAAGCCGAGGCCGCCAGAGGGAGGCGTCTGGAAGCGCGAGTGGATCGACACCGCCAGGATCAACGCTGTCCAGTTCTCCGGTATCGACATGGCACGCATCGTCGTGGCTGTCGACCCCGCCGGCGGAGAGTCCACCGTCGGCGACGAAACCGGAGTGATCGGAGTCGGCCGGGACTTCGACCGGCAGCTCTACGTCCTCGCCGACCGATCCGGCTCCATGGGAGCCAACGACTGGGGCCTTGCAGCCTGCCGACTGGCCCTCGAACTCAAGGCAGACGCCATCGTGGTGGAGAAGAACTACGGGGGCGACATGGCGCGACAGATCGTCACCCAGGCATGGGAGCAGCTACGCCGCGAGGGCGTCACCAAGGGCCTGCTCATGCCCATGATCCTCGAAGTCACCGCCAAGGTAGGAAAGCGCCTGCGCGCAGCACCGGTAGCCCAGCTATACGAACAGCAGCTCGTCCACCACGTCGGCGAATACACCGAGCTGGAAGACCAGATGGTCACCTGGGTCGAAGGAATGGACAGCCCGGACCGTATGGACGCGGCGGTCCACGGCTTGACAGAACTCGCCGACCCGGACCAACTCGACACGCTGCCAACCGACATCGATGACGACCGCTTCGACGGCCGCCGCTGAGCCGCGCCAGCACAACTGCCAGAAACGGCCCCAAGAGGAAACTGCCCGGCCGGTGGGCCCGTCTCGTCGTGTAGTGACGCGGAAAACTTGCCGCGCCGCGAGACCTGCATCAAGTTTTACGTGTCATACGTACTCCTGCGTGGCTATGCTCGGGAGCGTTGCACAATCTCGTTTCGGTGTGCACTGTGATCGAAGGTGCGGGCACCGGCCGCCAAAGATTGCCGTCCTGAACGGCCGGTACCCATCGGGCTACTGGTCGCCGAAGTGGCTGCTCAGCCAGAAGACGATCTGGATGAGCAGCCAGACTCGGCGGCCAGTGAGCCGTCGTCGCCTCGGCTTAGCGTGATCTCCCATCTCACTCTCCCTTCACCGTGAGGTGCCCGAACGCACCGGACGTGTGAGCGGGCGAGCGAGACGGGTGAGCAACAGCCGTGGCAGTGCGACCCTATGCATCAACTCCTGCGCAGGGGGCGGCTTTCCCCAACTCAGTTGATGGCGATCGCACCTCTGCGGATGATCTCCCCCGGTCTGGCTCCTTGGATACCCTCTCGATCATGAGAACTCGGGGGAGAGCGAGCATTGGTGTGTGGGGTGCTCTGGCTGTCGTCGTGTGCCTCGCCGGTTGCTCAGCCGGCACAGACGAGCCGACCGCAGAGGAGCAGCGAGCCGCTCACCTCGACCGCGTACGCGAGACGTACCGGCTTGGGCGCAGCGAGGGTCTGGCCTTGCAGCGGCAGAAGATCGCCGACGGCGTGGCACTCGCCTACTCCAGCCCGAGCGAGAAGGAGTGCGCCGACCGATGGGACCAGCTCGGCGAGCGCCAGCAGGGCGCCGGCGACCGGGTTGGCTTCCTGGCCGCGTGCTCCACCTTTCCGGCGCCGGGACTACCTGGGTACGGCGAGGCGGTGGCCGAAGCCAGCGGTAGCACGTTGGGACCGTAACGCTGCTGGATCGCGGTCTAGGGGAGTGAGATCACCTTCGGTGAGCCCCCTCAGAAGGGGGCATCCCACGGGTCAATGGTGTTCGAGACTCGAACCGATGCATCTTCAAGAAGGTTGTTGTCCAGCTCCGGTGACGTGTGGCGGGAGGGGAGGTAGTCACTAGCCTGCGCCCAATCGCCGACGAAGTAGCCGAGAACGGGGAGTCCGTAGAGCACGGCCGAAACCAAATTGGTCGACTCGTTGATCCCTTGCTGCCCATTTCCCAGGTCCTCGCGCGTGTCCGCCGGAGGTTGCCAGCCTCCGTGGTTCCTGCGCAGTTTCCATAGATCTTCGACGTGAGGCGAGATCCAGAGATCATTTAGCACGTCGAGGGCTTCGGGCGGCACCTGGGGGTTTCGATTGAGCACCGCCATGAATCTGAGCGCGGCAGTGTACCAACGGCCCAGTCTTTTAGACCTTGCCTGCTCGTCGTCCAGCGTCGCCAAAAACGTTGCAGTGGTAACGCTGGGATGTTCGTGTGCCGGATCAATCATGATGATGGACCCTGCACTCCCGTCTCTCCGATGCTCGCCCTTAATTGGCCAGCCAATATCATCGAGGGCTCTGCTGACGAACTCTCGGAGGTTTCTCCGGGTCTCCACATCAAGCAGAGCAGGTGCCGCCCATTCGACTCTCATGGCGAGAATGGGCTGCGCGGGCCGCCCTTGTGGCCTAACAGGTGCCGGTACCCGTTGGGGGATTGGCGTCCTCCGCTCTGCGTTGTCCTGCGGGCTTTGGCCTGAAGCCGCAATCCACAAGCGGTGCAAACGCAGCTCCTCCTGTTTCGGATCTGCCCCGGGGATCTTGCTCACCAGAGCTTCGGCGAGGATCTGGACAAGTCCCCAGGCAGGCAAACGCGGGCTGGAGAAGGCGTCGTGGACCCGGCTCCTTCCCGCAACGTCCCCGCCTCCCACTCTCTCGACGAGCTCACGCACGGATGGGAGTCCCGCTCGCAAGTGCAGATCGTGGAGCGCGGCGTTCAGTTCCTTCTGCGGCCCATCACCCAGCTCTGGTCGCTTGAAGCTCGGCATCGTCCCCCCGTCCGTCCGATTCCGTCCGACACTGTCCGACGATATCGCCTGTCGTCCGCGCGCGTCCGAGCTGCCCGGTACCAACTCAGGCTTAGGAGCAAGGTGTTGTCGACCGAAAGGACAGCTGTCATGTGGGTGTTCGCGTTGCCTTGGGAAGCCATCGGACAGAGTGCGCTGAGCGAAACCATCGGGTCTCTTCTCGCAACTGGGCTCGTGGCCAGCGGCGGTTGGATGACTCGGTGGGTGCGCCGTCGCCGGCGAACGAGCGATGTAACTGCGCACACCGCTGAACCCGTGTCGTCTCTGCCGGAGCAGCACACTCGAGTAGATGCCTGAGCCGTTACGGGCCCCACCGTCAGGACCCGTAACCTGATCATGCGGCGCGGGGCCGACTGCCTGGAGGGGCACCGTGGGCCTGCGCGAGCTGATCACCGACGTCTGGAGCTGGCTGGACTACAAGCCAGCCATGGCCGACCCGCGCCGACCGGGCCGTAACACCTGGGCGGAACTGACCCGCTCCTGGGTGCCGGACGAGGACCTGCGACGCCTGGCCGCCTACCGGCTCCTGGCCGCGTACGACTCCAACCAGGCCGGCCAGGTCGCCGCCGTGACGGGCGACGACGAGGCGGGCATCGAGCGGAGGGAACTCGGAGATGCCTCCAAGCTGGTCGACACCGCGCTCGGCTACCTCCTCGGCTCCGAGCAGGTCATCAGCGTCGATGGTGCGGAGCACAGCGATGACGAGCCGACCGCCGAAGCAGCTGCGGCGCTCGCCGTTCAGGACAAGCTGAGGAGGTGGGCGGAGAAGGAGCTGCTTCCGCTGCGTCTTCAGCAGGCCGAACGAACCGCGATCCTGCTGGGCGACGCCGTCTACACCCTCGCCTGGGATCCTGCGAAGGGCCGAGTCCTGCTGCGCACTTGGGACCCGGGCCTGTACTTCCCGGAGTGGCCGGAGGACGGCGAGCAGGATGGTGCTGAGTTCCCGCTGCGCGTTCACCTGGCGTGGGAGCTGCCCGAGGACAAACGGCGCGGGCTCAAGGCGAGGCTTCGGCGGGTCACCTACGAACTCGGCCCGATCGGTCCGGCCAGTCGGCGCGGCGTAGCGAAGGACGGCAGCCCGGCACGCGAGTACCTGTACACCGACGGCGGCGACCCCATCCTAGTGAGCGGCGACGCGCGGAACGCCGACACGGGCATCATCACCCGCACCTACCCTTGGGCACCCAACCGGCCCTCCCCGTGGACGTGCTTCCTCACCGACGCGGAATGGGACCTGGACGACCTCACGCACGCCGACCTGCTGTACGACCTGCCGATGCACAAGGCCCGCTACCGGGTCCGCTCGGACGGTGAAGTCCTCGACAGGCTCGACCTGATGGTGGACTTCATACCCGTCGTCCACATCACGAACAGCATCCCCGCCAGTGGAGAGCACTGGGGGAAGCCGACCGTGGCCACCGTCCTCCAGGCCCTGGACGAGCTGTCCGCGACCGACACCGATGGCTCCGGCGCATCGGCCACCACCGGCTCGCCGATTATCGGCCTGGCCGGAGCCCGGTTGCCCATCGACCGAGTGACCGGCCAGCCGCTGCCGGTGAAAGTTCGGGCGGGGACGGTATGGCAGCTCAACGACAACGGACGCATGGACGTCCTCGACACGTCGGCCCAACTCGCCGAACTCCGTGCCCGCGTCGACCACATCCTCGACCGGATTGCAGCGAACAGCCGTCTCACCGCCGCCGGCCTCGGCACTCTGGACCCGACCGCCCTACCATCCGGGTACGCACTACAGCTTGCACTGGGCCCGCTCGACTCGCTTGTCGCCGCCATGCGCCTGGTCCGCAACCACAAGTACGCCGTGCTGCTGCGCATGGTGCAGCGCCTCCACCAAGCCGGACATGCCGAAGGCTGGCCTGCGGGGGAGTCGTTGCCTACACGGCTGATGTGGGGACCGCATACTCCGACCGACCGCGCCGCTGTCCTCGACGAAGTGGTCAAGGGAGTAGGCGCCGGGGTTCTGTCTATCGAGACCGGCGTCCGGATGCTCATCGATGCCGGATATCCGATTGACGACGCACAGACGGAGATCGAGCGCATACAAGCGCGCGCCTTCGAGGCCGCAGCTCGTCTCGCTGATGCAACGGGGGACAACGCCGCCGTGCGTGAGTACCTCGGACTGCCCGAGGCCAATTCCGATGTCCCTGCAGTCCCACTTGTGCCAGCTAGCGATAGCTGATGGCGAGGATGCCCCCTGGCGTCAGGCCTGCCATACCCCAGCATAAGTCGAGCGAGGGACGTTGCGCCGGCGGCCACGATGGCGACGGCGGAGCATGGGTCGGTTTGAGATGGCCCGATAATTCGGACACGGAATGCGGCAATGGATCAGCCGCCCCGAAGGACAGGGCGATCGACGGACAGGGCGGAGCAAGGCCGCCATCCGCCTGGGCCGTCGACTGGCTCGCGCGGCACGGACTGGACGTGGTCGTCGAGCTCAGCGAATGTTTTCGCTCCACATTCTCACCGAGACGATGTAGGGCAGCTTTACTTGCATCTGGAGGATTTTTTAAAGTCGAGCGAGTTCTCATTCAAGGAGAGTTGGATTTCTTTAGTTTTCCAGCCTTTAGGGAATTTATAGTCTGAGAAACCTTTGCCATCCGCCGCGTGGAAGGCGTTGGCTCCTTCGGCAGTCCAGCCTTTCCCGTTCCGGTCGGTGAAGTATGCCATAGCGGGGCTTTCCTCGCTGTGGCTGAACAGGTCTGTGTGCTTCGGCGGGAGTGCGCTGGGGACGTCTATCCTGAGACGCGTACACGAAGGTAATAGAAGCGGCTTCGATGTCGCCATATGGACGTCGTGGCCGCTGGCCTCCGTGAATTTGACTTGCACGTTGCTGAGCGGAAAGGGATTGGGGTTATCGATTGTGACCAAGTCGTTACCGTAGAGATTAGGCGTAAATTCGACTCGTTGAGCAGAATCCTTTGCGGCCGTCTTCTGTTTTTCTGCATCCTGCTTTTGCTGGTTCTTGTATGTGGCGTATGCGACATATGATGACGCAGCAGCCGTCAACACAGTCATGAGAGCTGCCAGGCCAGCGAGAAATGTGCCCCAAGCAGTTAGCCAGGAGAGCTGCCCTCCGCGTGAGCGCGACGGCTCGGGTTCGGGCTCCGGCTCGGGTTCGGGCTCCGGCTCGGGTTCGGGCTCCGGCTCGGGTTCGGGCTCCGGCTCGGGTTCGGGCTCCGGCTCGGGTTCGGGCTCCGGCGTCACTGTCTGGTTCGTCATGCTTGCTTCCCCCTCGTCTCGGCCAACTACCCGAGCGGTCGCAGCTCCAATCCGAGAGGGCTCAATTAGCCACAAAATTGCCCCATGAGAAAACAGACCAGTCAAAATGCTGGCTACACTGATCACTGGCGCGGGGGCGCTGGAGACCTGTGGATGGTTCACGAATGACGCGCCCCTCACTCCCCAACCCCCTCGAACCGACCTCGCCCGACGACGACTCCAACAAGTCCGGTGACGACGAGGGCGACGCCCCGAACAGCGGCGTCACGCAGGAAGACCTCTCGCGGCTGCTGGCCCGAGAGAAGACCCAGGGTGGCCGGGCGGCCATGAAGAAACTGCTCGGTGACCTCGGGTTCGACAGCTCCGAGGCACTGACCGAGTTCATCACCACGAAACGCGACGCAGACCAGGCCGCGCTGACGGAGGTCGAACGCCGTGAGCAGGCCGCCGAGGAGAAACTGAGGTCAGCCGAGACACGCGAGGCGCAGGCCCTGGCCAAGGAGCGTGCCGCCATCCGGCGCGCTGCCCTCGGAGGACTCGGCGCGACGGGGGACGACCTTGATGACGCGGTCCTCTTGATCGACCGAGCCCTGCACGATCAGCCTGACGCCGACGAGGCGGCTGTCGCCGCTGCTGCTGCGCAACTCAAGGAGCGGCGCCCCGAGTTGTTCGGCCCAGCTCGGGAGGCTGTGCCGGCCGCCCCGGGCGGGTCCCCAGCCGGCGGCCCCCCGACGCGCGGAGGCATCCCACCCCGGCGCGGAGCGGCGGGTCTCGAAATGGCCCGTCGGCGAGGGCTCATCAGCGACTGACCACGTCGGCGAGACATGGCCCTGGGACCACGCCCCTCCAATCGTGGACGCCCTTCCGGAACCTGGTCGGGCTGATCAGGGACCACGCCCTGGCGCGGCTCGGCCGCCGCCGTTTCGTGGACACCGCCCCGTGCCGCTCGCGCCGGGTGCGGGAGGAATCCGATCCGCACCCACGAGGGAGACATCGTGAGCGACTACCAGGTCCTCACCACTGTCACGACGGTCACCGATGACCGGACATGGCTCGCTTCACTGGACGGCGTCCATGAAGCCCAGACGATCACCGTCGACACCAGCAAGCTGACGGCAGGTACCCACTACACGGCGGGCACGCAGAACCACCCCCGCCACATCATCAAGTCCGGCATCCCACTGGGGAAGATCAGCGCGTCCGGCTTGTACGCGCCCTACAACTCCGCGGCCAGTGACGGCACGCAGGTCCTCGCCGGATTCCTCGTTGCCGAGACCGCATTCACCCCCGGCTCGACGAAGACCGCGGGCGCATTGCTGTGGCGTGGCGAGGTGCAGGCGCCGAAGCTGCCCGTCGCCTTCGCGCCCCCGGCCGCCGCGAACACGACCGCGTTCATCCACTACCGCTAAGGAGGCAGACCCCATGGCACTTGAGAAGCTTCTTGAGGCGATCGTCCCCGAAGACATCCAGGCGTTCATCCGAGCGATCACCACGCCGGAGGACTACCTCCTCACCCGCGAGGTGTTCGCCGAACGGAACATCGACAACGTCAAGTTCCGTACAAGGAGCAGCAAGCGGCGCGTCAACGCGGCGAAGTTCCGCGCGTGGGAAGCCGCGCCGACGCTCGCCAGGCGGCGGGCGGAGCAGGTCATCAACGAAGGCATGCTGCCCTGGGTCGGGCAGGAACTGCCCTTCTCCGAACTCCAGATCATTCTGTCCGCCGTCGACCGCGGCCAGGACACCAGCGAGTTCCTCGACCTGCTGTACGACGACCTCGAACAGCACGTGGAGGCCACGAAGGCCGCCATGGAGATCGCCGCCGGCCAGATGCTGTCCACTGGGGTGGTGTCCCTGCCCGGTGTGGCTCTGGACGTGGACTGGAAGGTGCCAGCCGCCAACCGGCCGACGGTGGCAGTGCCGTGGTCTCAATCGGATGCGGCCACTCCGGTCACCGACGAGCTGGCGTGGATCCAGTACCTCAAGAGCATCGGCGCGCCTCGCCCCGAGCGGGTCATCAGCTCGGAGAAGGCGCTGTCGCTGCTCGGGTCCACGGCGGAGTACCGGGCCGCGTTCCACAACTCGCCCTCCACCGAGCAGATCCCGACCGGGATGCTCGCTCCGGAGGAGGTCAACCGGGTCCGCGCCAAGTACAACCTGCCGCCCGTGACCACCTACGACGTGCAGGCGTACGACAGCAGCGACACCCTGGTGCGCACGACCCCGGAGTCGCTGTGGGCGATGATCCCGCCGCGCCGCGAACAGTGGGGCGAGACCCAGTACGGTCTGACCGCCGAGGCGATCGAGCTCCGCGGCAAAGGAGTTATCACTGCCGAGGAGGCCCCCGGCATCGTGATCACCACCCACGTGCAGACGCGTACCCCGGTCCAGCTGTCCACGATCTCCGCTGCTGCTGCGATGCCCGTGCTGTACGTGCCGGACATCCACATCGCCGCGACGGTCTTCTAAAGGGGGATGGTCATGGCGAAGTTGGCGCGCACGGTATTCCTGCGAGACCCCGAGCAGGGCCCGATCCGGCTGGAAGCGGGGGAGGAGGTTCCCGAGCGGCTCGCCCTCCTCATCCCGAATCCGGCCGCGTGGTCGGGGGAGGCTCGCTCTCCGGATGAGGCCACCTCAGACCCGATCGGCGCGGACGGCGATGCGGGAGAGACGCCGACCGTGGCGGATCCTGCCTCGGAGCCGGAGCCGGAGCCGGAGCCGGAGCCGGAGCCGGAGCCGGAGCCGGAGCCGGAGCCGGAGCCGGAGCCGGAGCCGGAGCCGGAGCCGGAGCCGGAG
>NZ_JBHWUU010000008.1:123382-161938 GCF_042737375.1 Streptomyces sp. NPDC060000 | reverse complement strand
CCGCTCGGGGTGCGGTCGCTGTTCGCCCGGGCTCCCGCTCCCGCTCGGGGTGCGGCCGGCTTCGCCCGGACTCCCGCTCCCGTTCGAGGTGCGGTCGCTGTTCGCCCGGGCTCCCGCTCCCGCTCGGGGTGCGGCCGGCTTCGCCCGGACTCCCGCTCCCGCTCGGGGTGCGGCCGGCCGCGTCCGGCGGCACGCTCGATGTATGGGTGAGCGATGGGAAGTCCGCCGGGCGGGCGCGGTGAACGCCCCGCACCGGGTGCTGATGATCCCGGGCGGGCTGTGCACAACCGAGTTCTACGCGGACGTCATGGCCGAGCCCGCGGTGGCGGGACTCGGGATGGTCGCGGTGACCCAGCCGGGGTTCGGCCCCACCGAGGCGCCCGCGGACATGTCCATGGAGCACTACGCCCGGCTGATGGCCGACTTCGCCGCCGAGGCCGGCTGCGACACGGTCGTGGGGCACAGCCTCGGCGCGAACGTGGCGCTCGAGATGGCCGCGCTGGGCCTGTTCAAGGGCCCGCTGGTGCTGCTGTCGCCCACCTTCTCGCGCGGCGACGAGGCGAGGTTCCTGACCCTGCTGAACGCCGTGGACCGGGTGCCCGGGCTGGGGAGCGCGGCCTGGGCCGTCACGCTCAAGCTGCTGCCCGTGGGCGTGAAACGCGAGCTGCCGCCGCATCGCGCCGAGGCGCTGGCAGCGGCGATGACCGGCAACGATCCGACGAACTGCCGCCGGATGGTGCGGCACTACTACGCGTACCTGGGCCGTTATCCGTCGTTGGTCCCGAGGCTGTGCGGGGCCGGGGTCCCGGCCTGGGTGGTCCGCGGCGACCATGACGAGATCGGTCTGACGGACGGGGAGCGGCGAGGGCTGGAGGCCTGCCCGCGGATCCGGACCGTGACGGTGCCCGACGCCGGGCACTTCGCCCTGGTGGAACAGCCCGCGCGGATCGCCGACGTCGTCATGGAGGCGGTCACGGCAGTGGTGCGCTGAACCCGGAAGGGCCCGCTCGTCCGAGCTCATCGGCAAGCCGACCCTCATGCAGGTGATGTCCGGCGCCCACCAGGCCGACGCAGGCACGATCGAGGTCGACCGGCAGAAGCAGCACGGGCCGAGCGTGCGCTAAACCGCAGGCCGGGCATCTCCTCCGTGCGCGGCGCCGCGAGCCGGCGAGGGGCCTGAGCGCCGCCGAGAACATCCTGCTCGGGGATCTGCCCGCCCGAGGACCCGCCGTGCGGCGGTGGAGGGCCCTCAGGGAAGAGGTTCGCACCGCCCTCGCCACTCCGGGTATCACCATCGACGTGGAGCGCGCCGCCGGTTCGCTCACCGCCGCCGAGCAGACCGGAGCATCCGTTTCCAGGGCGAGTCGAACGGGAAGAACGCCTCGGTGGTGCTGAAGGACACCGATCTGCGGGCCGCCGTGAAGGCCGTCGTGGCGGCTTCGTTCGGGCAGGCGGACCGGCGCCGCACCGCCGGCCGCGTCGTCGTCGAGCGGCCGGTGTACGAGGAGTCCACCCGGCTGCCGGTCGCCGAGGTCGAGGCGTCCGAAGGCCGGCCCGGGCAGCGACCCGGCGACCGCCCTGTGCCCGCTCGCCGGTCCCGAGCAGCGCGACAGCGTCCTCGCCGACCTGACCGAGGCCGTCGAGCAGGGCGCCACCGCCCTCAGGCGGCCACGCCGACACCGAGGGCGAGCGGGCACACGGCTGCCATGTGCCGCCGACCGTGCTCGGGGACGTCACCTCCGGCACGGCGATCTGGCGGCAGGAGGTCTCCGGGCCGGTCCTCGTCCGGCGCGCGGTCGACGGCTTCGCCGCGGCCGTCCAGACGGTCGACGAGTCCGGTACGGCCTACCAGGAGCAGGGCGAGGAAGCCCTGCGCCTTTCCACGCGCGTCAAGACGGTCGCCGTGCACTTCGGCGGCTGACGATCGGGAGCAGCGGACAACAGAGAGGAGGTGCCGATGGCTGACGAGACGATCGGCATCGTGGGCGCCGGCATCGTGGGTCTGGCCACGGCCCGGGAGATCGCCCTGAGCCGGCCCGGTACCCGGGTCGTGGTCTTCGAGAAGGAGCGGGAGGTCTCGCTCCACCAGACCGGCCACAACTCGGGCGTCGTGCACGCCGGCATCTACTACACACCCGGCAGCCTCAAGGCCGACCTCACGGTACGGGGCGTCGCCCTGCTGCGCGCGTACTGCCAGGACCGCGGGCTGCCGTACCGCGAGATCGGCAAACTGGTGGTGGCGGTCCGCGAGGACGAACTGGGCCGGATGAACGCCCTGTACGACCGGGCCAAGCACAACCATGTGCCGGATCTGCGGAAGGTCTCCCGCGAGGAGATCCGGGAGATCGAGCCGAACGCCGGCGGGGTCGCGGCCCTGCACTCCCCGCGCACCGCGATCACCGACTACCCGGCGATCGCCCGTGCCTTCGCCGAGGACGTCGTCGGCTCCGGGGGAGAGGTCCGGACGGGCTTCCCGGTCACCGGCGTCACCGAGGTGCCGGGCGGTATCGACGTCTTCTCCGGGCGGGAGGCGGTGCGAGTGGACCGGCTGATCCTGTGCGCCGGTCTGCACTCCGACGCCGTGGCCGCTCTCGCGCGGGACCGGCGGGAGCCGCGGATCGTCCCGTTCCGGGGTGAGTACATGCTGCTCAGGCCGGAGCGGACGGACCTGGTGCGGGGCCTGATCTACCCGGTGCCGGACCCGCGCTACCCGTTCCTCGGCGTCCACTTCACACCTCGCGTCGACGGCTCGGTGGAGGTCGGCCCCAACGCGGTCCTCGCCCTGGCCAGGGAGGGGTACACACGCACCCGGACCTCCCCGAAGGACCTGCTAGGCCTCGCCGCCTACCCCGGCACCTGGAGGATGGCGGCCCGGCACTGGCGTACGGGCATCAAGGAGTACCGCGGCTCGTTCTCGGCGGCCGCCTTCATGAAGGACGCGGGGCTGTACGTCCCCGGCGTCGGCGTCCGGGACGTCGTACGCGGCGGTGCGGGCGTGCGGGCCCAGGCCCTGGACCGGGACGGCACCCTCGTGGACGACTTCCGCATCCACCGGGTGGGCCGGGTCACCGCCGTCCGCAACGCGCCCTCGCCGGCCGCCACGGCCTCCATGGCGATCGCCGGGCACATCGCCGAAGCCGTCTTCGGCCGAGCCTGAGGCAGCGGCTGGGAAGCGGGCTCGGAAACCGCTACGCCTTCGGGCCACCCGGGTGGCGTCCGGTGCGGCGGACGCGCCCTCCCGTCCTCTTCCCGGCCCGTCCTCTTCCCGGTCCGTCTTCGTGCCTGCCCGTCCTTGCTGTGCGGCGCCCGCGCCGTCCGGGGCCGGTGGACACGGCGACGAGCGGGGCGGGTGATCAAGTCGGTTGTGTGGAACCGGAGTTGGTGGCCAACCTGATGTGCCGGGCGATCAGCGCATAGGTGGCCCGGGCCTTTTCGTCGTCCTTGGTGTCGTAGCCGTGGTCGGCTCCGTTGACGTCGTGATGCTCGACGAGAGCACCGGCCGCACGCAGCCGCCCGGCGTAGCGCACCGCCTCGTTCCTGAGCAGGTCGTGCTCGGCCGTGATGACCAGCGCCGGGGCGATGCCGTTGAGGTCGGCGGTGTCGGAGGCGTGCGCGGGCGAGACGAGCCGGTGGGCGCGCTCGCGCGGATCCGGCACGTACGAGGTGTCGAAGACCTCGGCCATCCAGGGCCGCAGCATGGGCTTGGCGACGGCCGCCTTCTTGCCCTTCGCGCCGGTAGCGAGGTCCAGGGGAGGGTAGTGCAGCACCTGGAGCGCGATCGACGGGCCGCCCTGCTCCAGCGCCTGGCGGGCCACGGCCGCCGCGAGTCCGCCGCCCGCGCTCTGCCCGCCCACGGTGAGGCGCCCGCCGTCCCAGCCGTGCTCCGCGCCGTGCTCGGCGACCCAGCGGACGACGTCGTAGGCCTGCGTCGGCGGGGCGGGGAACGGGTACTGCGGGGCGACGACGTACCTGACGTTGACCACGACCACTCCCGCCTCGGCGGCGAGGACACGGCAGAGCCCGTCGTCCACCTCGGGCATCGACATGATGTAGCCGCCGCCATGGAAGTTCACGTGCACGGGCGGGCGTGTCGCCGTTCCTGCCGGGGGTGTGTACACCGTGACCGGAGCGGGGGCGACGGAGGTCGGGACGGTCAACTCGGTGACGTCACGCGGGTACTCGGGAAAGCGTGCCTGCCAGGAGGCGCTGGACCCCACGCCGCCGCTCCGGCGGTTCGCCAGCCGGGTGAGGCCCTGCATCGTCTTGGCGGCGAGGGTGGCCACCGCCGGTCTGGCCAGGATGGACATGCGGGGTTCCGTTCGTCGAGCCGTACCGTCGATCGCCAGGATTCCTGTCGAAGAGAACGCAGGGAAGCTAACACGGCGGGACCCGCGCGCGCACTCGTCCGTCAGTCCCGCCGGGCCACGATCCGGTACGCGTTGGACACACCCAGCCGGTGCGACAGCGGACGCACCGCGAACCGGTCGAGCAGGGTGCCCACGATCAGCGCGGGAATCCCGGCGACCAGCAGCGCCGCGCGCAGCGTGCGGCGCAGCGCGTTCGGCGGCTCGGGCAGCCACGGCGCGTCGTCACGCGGCGCCGCGTGGTCCAGCGCCAGCCATACGGCGGCCAGCAGGTCGACCGGGTCGTGCGGCTCGGCGTGCTGCTCCGCCACCACCGTGAAGCCCAGGTCCGTGAGCCGTTCCCGGAGGTTGGCCACCGGTACGAAGTGCAGATGCTGCGGCTGGAGCCAGGGCAGCCACCAGCGGCCGAGGAGCCGCGCGTAGCGGCTCTCGGGGTCCGGCACCTCGATGAGCAGATGGCCGCCGGGCCGTACCGTCTCGCGCGCGGCCCGCAGTTCGCGATCGGGGTCGGTGCTGTGCTCCAGGTAGTGGAACATGCTCACCACGTCGTAGCGGGCCACGAGTTCGGGCGCGAGCTCCGGGAAGCTGCCCCGGTAGCCGCGCTCCACCCGGCCCTCCCGCTCGGCGAGTTCGACGCCGTCGGTGAAGTCGAGCCCGTCGAACGCCGTTCCGGGCAGTACCTCCCGGGCGGCCGCGCAGAAGTGACCGTGGCCCGTGCCGACGTCCAGCCAGGTCTTCGGCCCGGGGTCGTGCGGCAGCATCGACTCGGCCCGCCCCCGGTACATCTTCGTACGGCTTCCGAAGGTGTCCCCGAGCTTCTTCTCGCCCAGCCCGTCGTAGAAGTCCCGGTAGTAGAACTCCAGGCCCTCGGCGCTCAGCCGTGGGTTCTGGAAGGTGTGCCCGCAGCCCTCGCAGCGGTCCAGGACGAAGCGGCCCGGCTTGTGCTGGAGCAGGTCGGTGGTGCGCAAGCGGGTGGTCAGCGCCTCCGCACCGCACCACGGGCAACTGGTGCGCCGGGGCTCGAAGAAGCGGGCCGGACCGGCCGCGAGATCCGCCCGGTAGCCGGGACGCAGCCCGGCGATCCGCTCGGCGGGCTTGGTGTCATCGCTCATGCGCACTCCCTGGCCAGTTCTTCGAGGTGGACCGCGGCGGCGGAGGAACCGCCCGCGGCGCGGAACGCCGTACGGATCCGGCCGGCGGCGGCGCGGTACCCGGGTTCGTCCAGGACGGAGTCCACCGCAGCGCCCAGCTGTCGCGCGGTGACCCGGCCGAACCGCACCCGCACTCCGGCCCCCGCGTCCGCGACCTGCCCGGCCACGACCGGCTGGTCGTCGCGGATCGGCGCCACGACGAGAGGGACCCCGTGCCACAGGGCCTCGCACACGCTGTTGTGCCCGGCATGGCAGACCACCGCGCCCGTTTCCCGTCCCAGTCGTTCCAGCAGGGCGAGTTGAGGCACGTTCGGCACGATCAGCACGTCCTTGTCGTCGCCCCGGGGCTCCAGCGTGCCGCCCGGATCGACGATCACACCCTGCACCCGGTCGGCCCGCTCCCGCAGGACACTCCGGCACACGTCGAGGAACCGCCCGCCGACATCGGTGTTCGCGGTGCCGAGTGTGACCAGTACGGTGGCGCGACCGCCGTCCAGCCACTCCCAGGGGAAGTCGGACGCGGACGGGCGGGCCGCGATCGACGGGCCGACCCAGCGCACGCCCCCGTGCGCGTCGCCCGCCAACTCCGGTGTGCTGAAGGCCAGGACGAGGTGCGGCGAGAAGCGGGGGTCGGCGGTGCCCGCCGGATCCCCGATCGCGGACCGCAGTGCGGCCAGCCGCCGGTCCAGCCACTCCCTGACCTTGGGCAGCCCGGAGAGGGGGTCCGTGAACTCGGCCGTGGTGGTCGCCGAGGTCGCCCACGGCAGGCCCAGCCGCTCCGCGACCAGCGCGCCGGCGAAGGCCTGCTGGTCGGCTACGACGACATCCGGCCGGAACGCCTCGGCGGCCGCCCGCACGCCCGGCGCCATCGCCTCGGCGAGCGGCAGCAGATACCACTCCCACAGGAACTTCAATGCCTCGGGACCGCGCAGGTCGGCCGGCCGCTCGCCCCGCGGTGCCCCGCCGCAGGCGAAGTGCTCCCCGGCCCCGGGGCCGGCCAGCCGGCCGACCAGCTCCGGATCGGCGCAGGCCCACGCCACCCGGTGTCCCCGGGCGGTGAGTTCGGCGGCGACACCGACGGCCGGGTTGAGGTGACCGGTCAACGGCGGTACGACGAACAGGAACCGGCTCATCCGGCCGCCTCCGCCGCCACCCGCCCGGCCTCGTCGACGAGGGACAGGATGTGCCCGCCGACCGTCCCTGAGGCCTCCACCAGGACCGAGTGCTCATGCCCCGGGATCACCACGGTCCGGCAGTCCGGCAGCACCGACCGCAGCCAGGGCGCCAGTTCGGCCAGATCCGAGTCGGCGCCGTACAGACCGAGCACCGGGCAGCGCACCGCCGCTATCTGAGTGTCCGTCATAACCTGGCTGGCCGGGATGTCCTGCCCGAGGGTGGTCTCCCGGGCGAGCCGGGCCGCGCCCCTGGCCAGGCGGGCGGTGTTGTGGCTGCGGTTGGCGGTGATCCAGGCGATCGCGTCGGACTCGTTGTGGGCGAGCTGGGTCACGACCCGGTCCAGGATTCCGCCGAGCTTCACCGCCCAGGAAGCGGTGGCCGGTTCGGACTCGATGAGGCTGACGCTCGCGGCCCGCCCGGGGTGACGGGCCGCGTAGCCGAACGCGATCGTGCCGCCGTAGGAGTTGCCGACCAGATGCACGGGGCCGGTCACCCCCAGCCGGTCGAGCAGCGCCGCCAGGTCGTCGACGTTGTGGTCCAGCGTGTACCCCTCGGCGGGGCGCTCGCTGCGGCCGTGGCCGCGCAGGTCGTACATGACGACGTCGAGTCCCGCGGCCGCGAACGCCGGGGCGACGGTGAAGTAGTAGCTCGCCAGGCTGTCGGTGAGCAGACCGTGCACCAGCACCACGGTGGCGGTGGCCGGCCGGCCGGGCCGGGGGCCGATCCGCTGTACGTGCAACCGGACGGAGCCGGTGTCGACCATCGCCATGGCTCAGCTCGCCTCCGCGGCCTTCAGACTCGTCACGACGTACTCGACGAGCCGGCCGACGGTCAGTTCGATGATCTCGTCGAACTCCATGCCGGCCAGGAACTCGGCGAAGTTGATCCGGTCTCCGTACCGCTCCTGGAGCAGGCCCGCCAGGGTGACCAGGTCGATGCTCTCCAGCTCCAGGTCGCGGTTGAAGGTGGTCCGCATGTCGATCTCGATGTCGTCGAGGCCGTACTCGTCCTGAAGGAGCCGCGCCAGCATGCCGGTGAGATCGGCCAGGACGGACTTCTCGTCGGCGGTGACGGGGGCGGTGGCGGGCGTGCCGGGGGTGGGGGTGCCGGGGGTGGAGGTGCCGGGGGGGGGGGGTGTCATCGGGCGTCGTACTCCTCTGCGGTCGGGTGTCCCGTCGTCCAGGCCACTACGTACGAACGGTCCGGCAGCCGGGACGGGTTGGCGGCGGGTGCGCAGTGCACGGGGTAGGCGCGTTCCAGGCGGCCCGCGACGGTCAGCCGGTCGCCGGCCGGGCTCGCGTCGAGCACCGCGAAGTCCCTCGGCCTGCCCCCGAATCCGGTGCCCTCCGCCTTCGCGACGGCTTCCTTCGCCGCCCAGAAGCGGGTGAACCACAGGGACCCGGAGTCGCCGGTGTCCGCCGACAGGCGGCGCAGCAGCAGCAGTTCGGCCTCGCCGAGGGCCGCGGTGAGGGTCTCCGGAGCGCGGTCGGTGACCTCCTCGATGTCGATCCCCGGGCCGGGACCCGGCGTGTGCGGGCGGACGATCGCGACGCCCGCCTCCGCGCAGTGCGCCAGCGAGACGTCCAGCGCGGGCAGCACGCGGCCGTGCACGCCGGTGACGTACGGACGGCCGGACTCGTCGTTGCACACCCTCAGCTCCGCCGGGAAGACCGGGCCCTCGCCCTGGTCCCACAGCCACCGCCGTACCGCGTCCTTGACCGCGATCCGGCCCAGCAGCCACTGCCGGCGCCCACGCGGCGCGTGCTCCGCGTACTGCGAACGTTCCACGCCGCCCAGGGAGTTGCGCATGATCAGCTCGCGGGACGCCAGGTCCGGCCACCGCTCGTGCAGCAACTGCCAGCCGCCGGGCCGGGTCTCGGACAGGGTGTGGTGTTCCGGGAAGCGCTCGACGGGCCGGGTCTTCGGGTCGTTGTCGAAGCGGCGGTCCTGCCAGCCGTACAGCTCCGCCCAGACCGTGCCCCCGACCGTCAGCTGCACGTCGGCCTCGAGGAACGCGTCGGTGAGCGCCGTGATCCGCACCAGGCACCCCACCTCGCTCCCCGGCGCCGGATGCGGCCCGTGGAAGCGCATCTCCCGCATCCCCACCGGGAACACGACGGTCCGTTCCGTACGGGTCGCCATGATCCAGTAGCCCAGGATCTGGCCGACGTTGTCCAGCAGCGCGCCGGGTGCGGGCGGGGTGGTGATCACTCCGCGCACATGGCGGTCGCCGATCGCGGTGAGCTCCGTGACGCCCCGGAACGCCGGGCCGTGGAACATCCAGCGCTCGTCGTAGAGCTGGGCGGCGGTGTGGTCCGGGACGCGCTCGGCACCGGGGTCGACGGGCCACGGAGCGGGGGGCGGGAAGGCGTGGTCGGCGGCCAGTTCGACGGTGGCGCGGGCCCGCGGGCCGAAGGAGACGGCGAGCCGGTCCTGGCCTTCGGCCGTCACGGTCACCGCCACGTCGACGGCGGGCGTGGCGGTGAGCCACTCCTCGAACCGTGCGCCGTGCACGGCGACCGGCACCCGGCCGGGGGCGGCGCGCTGTGCGGCGTCCACGATGTGCTGCACGATCGTCGTCGCCGGGACGACCGGCCAGCGGTCGGCGACCTCGGGCCAGCCGGGCCGCTGGGGGAAGAAGCAGTGGTCCAGCAGGTAGGGCATGGTGTCGGGGGAGACATGGACGCTGCTGTGCCACGGGCCGGCCCGCCCTGCGGCCGCGGGAACCGTGGCTCTCGCGGTCATGAGGGCGGCGGCCGTGTCCGCCGTCTCGTGGAGCAGGGCGGACAGTTCGGCGGCCATCGGCGAGCCCTCGACGAGGGCGTCCAGTGGCGACGGACCGACGGATCCCGGCGCCCGGGCGGGGGAGCGCACCCCGGCACGCGGTTCGATCAGCTCGGCACGCAGTTCGGTCAGCCGCTGCGGCGCGAGGGACACCAGCCCGCCGCCCAGGTCCAGTCGCACCGGCGGGCGTTGTACACGTCCGGTGCGGGTGCGCAGGGTCTCGTGGGCCGCGGCGGGCGCAAGGGCGGGCGCCACCGCCGCCCCCGCCGTCCACAGCGCGGTGGCGACCCGGCGCAGCTGGGCGAGGCCGGTGCGATGGGGCGAGTTGGCGGCGACGACCAGGTGGTCCCGGCCGCCCAGGGTGTCGGCGACCAGGGAGCCGAGCTGACCGGGACCGACCTGGACGTACACCCGGTGTCCGGCCGTGTACAACGCCTCGGCCAGCTGCCGGAAGCGGACGGGTTCCAGCAGATGGCGGACGAACAGGGACCGTATCCCCGCCTCGTCCTCGGGGAAGGGCGCGGCCGTCGTCCCCGACCAGAGAGGGGTGTGCGGCGGATGCAGCCGGAACCGGTCCGCTGCCTCCTTGATCGGACCGAGGTGCGGCTCCAGCATGGGCGTGTGGAAGCCGGACCGGAAGGGCAGCACCTGGCTGAGCACCCCCTGCGCGCGGAAGGCCCGCACGAAGTCCTCCACCGCCGGCTCCGGGCCGCACACCATGGACTGGCCGGGCGCGTTGTCGTGGGAGAGCACCAGGCCCGCCCCGGAGCCGCCCTCGTCACGCAGGGCGGCCAGCACGCGCTCGGCGGACGCGCCGATCGCGCCGAAGGCCAGCCCGGGAACCGACACCGCGTCCGGGTCGAAACCCGCCATGAACGCGTCGACCTCGTCCCCGGCGTACAGCCCGGCCGCCGCCATCGCCGTCCATTCGCCCACGCTGTGCCCTGCGACCGCGTCCGGCACGACCCCGCTGCGGCGCAGCGCGGCGTCGAGGAGCCGGCCGACGGCGACGACACCGAACCCGTGGCGGCCCACGTCGCCGGTCCGGTCCCCGGCGACCGAGGGGGCGGGCAGCCCGAAGTGGGCGGCGACGTCGTCGACCTGCGGGGTGAAGTCGCCCTCCAGGCCGGGGAACAGGAACGCCAGGGTGCCCCCGCCGGCGCCCAGCAGGGGGCCCGGCCGGAACCAGACGTCACTGCGGCCGTGCCAGGCACGCCGCGCGGCGACCGTGCGGCGGGCCAGAGCGAGCCGCTTCGCGGTCGGCTCGACGATGCCGAGGCGGGCCGGTCCCGCGTCGGGGTGCGGTTGCGAGGGGGCGAGTCCGGCGGCCCGTACGGTGTCGTCGTCGGCGTCCAGGAGGGCGGCGAGACGCGCGGGGGAGTCGGCGGCCAGCAGCAGGACGCGCTCGGGTTCGGCGACCGCCAGGACCGGGCGGGACAGCGCCGTCGGGCGCGATCCGCGGGCCCCCGGCGCCTCCTCCAGCACCACATGCGCGTTGATCCCGCCGAACCCGAACGCGTTGACGGCGGCCCGGCGTAAGGGCTGCCCCGCGGTCGCCTCCCAGTCGGCGGCCTTCTCCAGGGTGCGGAACCGGGTGCGGGCCAGGGCGGGGTGCGGGTCGTCGCAGTGCAGCGTCGGCAGCAGCGTGCCGTGGTGGACGGCGAGCGCGGCCTTGACCAGGCCGGCGACCCCGGCGGCGGGCATGGTGTGCCCGATCATCGACTTGACCGATCCCAGGACGGCTTCACCGTCGCCGGGGCCGAACACCTCCGCGAGGGTGGCCAGTTCGGCTCCGTCGCCCGCCGGGGTCGCGGTGCCGTGCGCCTCCAGCAGACCCAGGGAGCCGGGCTCGGCCGGGTCCAGCCCGGCGGCCCGCCACGCCTGCCGCACGGCCTGTGCCTGACCGCCCGGATCGGGGTTGACCAGCCCGGCCGCCCGGCCGTCGCTGGCCACCCCGGTACCCCGGATCACGGCGTAGACACGGTCGCCGTCGCGTTCGGCGTCAACCAGCCGCTTGAGGACGACGACGCCCGTCCCCTCACCGATCAGGATGCCGTCGGCGTCCCGGTGGAAGGGGCGGATGCGCTGGCTGGGGGAGAGGGCGCGGAGCTGGGAGAAGACGCTCCACAGCGTGATGTCGTGACAGTGGTGGACGCCTCCCGCGAGCATCAGGTCGCAGCGCCCGGAGGCGAGTTCGCCCACCGCCTGGTCCACGGCGACCAGCGAGGACGCGCAGGCCGCGTCCACGGTGTACGCGGGACCGCGCAGGTCGAGCCGGTTGGCGATCCGGGAGGCGGCCAGATTGGGCACCAGGCCGATCGCCGACTCGGGACTGTCCGGCCCGAGCCGCTCGGTGAACGCCGTCCGCACGCGGCCGAGTTGGTCGGGGGTCAGGTCCGGCAGCAACTCGCCGAGCGTACGCACGAGTTGGCCGGCCGTACGGACCCGCTGGTCGAGCCGGACCAGGCCCGGGGTGAGGTAGCCACCCCGGCCGAGGACGACGCCTGCCCGCCCAGGGTCGGGGAGCCGGTCCGGGCCGCCCGCGTCGTCGAGCGCGGCCGAGGCCACATGCAGCGCGATCAGCTGGTCCGGCTCGGTCCCGGCCACCGAGTGGGGCATGATCCCGAACCGGGTGACCTCCACCTCCGCCAGCCCGTCCACGAACCCGCCCCGCCGTGCGTACACCCGGTCCGCGACGGCGGGATCGGACGCGGTGCCGGGACGGTAGTACTCGGCGTCCCAGCGCCCCTCCGGCACCGCGCCGATCGCGTCCACGCCGTCCCGCAGGTTGCGCCAGTACGCGTCCAGGTCGGCGGCGCCCGGCAGCAGCACGGCCATGCCGACGATGGCGACCGGGACCTGAGTGGTCGTCACGGCGGCGCGCCTGTGCAGCCGTTGGGGTGACGTCACCGCGCCGTCACCAGCCCGAGGCCGTGTAGACGACGGCGGTGGCCGACTCGTCGCCCCAGGCCAGCTCCCGCAGCAGCGCCGCGGTCCCCTCCTCGGGATCGATCAGCCGGATGCCGCGCCGCGCGTACTCACGTGCCAGTTCCACGCCCACCATGCCGGCGTGACCCGCCGCGGGCGCCCACGGACCCCAGTGCACGGTCACCGCACGGCGCCCGGTACGGGCGGCGAAGGCCGCGCCGAGGGTCTCCAGCGCGTCGTTGGCGGCCGCGTAGTCCACCTGGCCCCGGTTGCCCAGGACGGCCGAGATCGAGCCGAACAGCACGGTGAACACGGGTGCGGCGGGCAGCTCCTCCAGCGCGGTGAGCAGGGCGTCCGCGCCGGTCGCCTTGGTGCCGTAGACCCGCTGGAAGGACTCGGCGGTCTTCTCCGCGACGAGCCGGTCCTCGATCACTCCGGCCGCGTGCACCACGCCGTCGAGCCGGCCGTGCTCGGCATGGATCTCCTTCACCGCCTGGAGCACCGCCCCGGGCTCCCGGAAGTCGACGGAGCGGTAGCGGGCCCGGCCGCCGAGCGCCGTGAGTTCCGCGAGCGTGGCCGCGATCTCCCGCTGGGCCAGCAGGAGTTCGGCGGCCCGGTTGATGTCCGCCGGTTTCGTGCCGCCGCGGGCGGCGAGCGCGGCGCGCAGCTCGGCCGGGGTGCGGGCGGCCGCGGTGTCCGCGTCCTCGGGACCGTCCGGCGCGGGCGTACGGCCGAGCAGCTCCAGACGGCAGCGGGCGGCACCGGCGAGCGTGGCGGCGAACTGGGCGGTGATCCCCCGGGCCCCGCCCGCGAGCAGCACCACCGAGTCCCGGTCCAGTCCCACCGCCGCCGCCTCCGCGGCCCCGTCCCCTGCCGGTCCGGCGCCCGTGCTGCCGAGCGCGCCGAGCGGCGCCTCCACCAGCTCGAAGCCGTGCCGGCCGGCCGCCGTCCGCAGTACGACCGGGGTGCGGTCCGGCGCGACGGCCTCCGCGACCACGGCGTCCGCGACGGCGGACGGCGAGACGTCGTCGAGGTCGACCACCCGGGCGACGGTCTCCGGATACTCGCGTGCCACCGTCCGGAACAGGCCGCGCAGCCCCGCGGTGCGGGGGTCGGGTGTCCCGCCGTCGGCGCCGCGGACGGCGAGCAGCCGGCGCGGGCCGCGCGCCAGGGCCGCCTGCAGGACGGGGAACGCGTCCGGCAGCACGGGGCTGTCGCCGGCGCCCGCGAGGGCTCCGAGATACAGCACGCCGTCGACCGGCCCGTCCGCCTCCGTCAGCACATGGTCCCGGGCCCGTACGTCGACCTCGGCACCGTGGGACAGCAGCCGGGCCGCCACTTCGGGGGCCTCGCCCAGGAGGGTCCAGCGGGTGCCGGCGAGCGCGGCGGAGAGCGCGGCGGGGGAGGCCTCGCCGCCTTCCCCGGCCCGGTCGCCGGTCCCGCCGTCGAGCAGGACCGGTCGCAGCACATGCCTCCTGGGCGGCTCGCCGGTCACCTCGCGCGTGACCATCGAAGACGTCTCGGGTTCCACGGCTGCCCCAGTCGCCGCAGCCGCGATGGCCCCGACGGGCTGAACAGGGGGAGCGGGGGTGGTGGGGGTGGGTGCGGATGCGTCCGGCGCGCCCAGGCGGGCGGTCAGCCAGTCGGTCACCGCGGCGGCCGTGCGCGCCTTCGCCAGCTCCTCCAACTCGTCGTCGTCCATCGACGTGAGGTCCGCCCCGGCCCCGGCGCCCAGCCGTCTGGCCAACTCGCCCGCGATCTCGGCCCGTTTGATGGAGTCGATGCTGAGATCCGCCTCGAGGTCGAGGTCGGGCTCGATCATGTCGACGGGGTAGCCGGTGCGCTCGCTGATGATCTCCAGCACCACCTGTAGGACGTCGGCGGGCCCGGCGGGCCGGGGTGGAGCGGACTCCGGTGCGGGCGCCGGGCTCGACACCGGCCCCGGCCCTGGTTGGGGTGCCGCGGGGGCCACCGCCGGTTGCGCCGTGGGGAGTTGGGGGACCGCCTGGATCATCGGCGCAGCCGCCGCCACGGGCGGGGCGGGCTGTGTGCCCGGCGTGGCCCCGAAGTAGGTGAGCAGCACGTCCCGTTGGGCGGCGATCATCTCCCGGCTGGTGCGCAGGAATTCGGAGATGAGCGCGTCCCGGTCGGACGGGACGCCGTGCGGGGGGTTCGTCGGCACAGTCGCCACGGTCCTCTCGATGGGTTCCACGACTCGTCGGGCCGGTGCGAGCGCACCGGGCAGGAGGGCGCCGGCGGCGGTGCGGACCAACTGTCCGTCGACCGTCCAGCCGGGCCGCTTCGGGACCGGGGTCCGTACCGCGTCGACCGCGTCCCGGCCGCGCAGCAGCCAACCGGCGCGTACCGGCCGGCCCGCGACGGCGAGCCGGGCCAGGGCGTCGAGCCAGTCGCGCAGACCGCCGCCGGGGCGGGGTTCGCAGGCCACCGTGCGGTGCGGACGGTCGCCTAGGATCTGCCCGACCAGCCGGGTGAGCACCGAACCGGGACCGGCTTCGACGAAGGTGCGCGCGCCCGCCTCGTACATCGCCTCGATCTGCTCGACGAAGGCGACCGGGGCCCCGATCTGGGCGGCGAGTCCGGCCCGTACCGCGTCCGGGTCGGCGGGGTACGGTGCGGCCGTGCGGTTGGACCACACCGGGAACTCGGGCGCGTGCACCGGCCGGGCCGCGAGCGCTTCGGCGAACCGGTCGGCGGCGCCGGCGACCAGCGGGCTGTGGAAGGCGCAGGCCACGGGGATGCGCTTGGCCCCGAGACCGGCTTCGCGCAGCAGACGTACGGTCTCGGTGACGGCGTCGGTGGGGCCCGAAATGACCGTCTGCCGGGGCGAGTTGCGGTTGGCGACGACCACGGAGTCCGGCGCCCGCGCCGCCTCGAGGGCCCGCACCACGTCCTGGGCGCCGGCCGCGACGGCAGCCATGGCCCCTGGATCGCCTCCGGCGGGCGGGGTGCCTCCGGCGGAGCCGGACTGCGCGGAGCCTCCGGCGGACGTGGTGGTGCCGGTTGACCCGTTGGAGTCGGCCGACGCGGTGGCGCCCGCGGTATGGCCCGCGGTGGCGCCGGCGAACACGGTGGACGTGGCGGATGCGATGGTTCCGGTGGACTCGGTGGGGTCGGCGGCCGCCGTGATCCCGGCGGCCGCGTCGACCCTGGCGGCCCCCGTGATCCCGTCGACCCCGGCAGCCTCCGTGACCCCGGTGGCCCCGTCATCCCCGGTGGCCCCGTCGACCCCGGCAGCCTCCGTGATCCCGGTGGCCCCGTCGATCCCGGCAGCCCCGGTCACCCCCGCGGCGGCGAGAATCGCCGCCGCCCGTTCCGCGCTCAGTTCCAGCAGGGTTTCGGGGCTCAGGGCGCCGGCCGCGCAGAGGGCGACCAGCTCGCCGTAGCTGTGGCCTGCGGCCATGTCCGGCCGTACGCCGGCCGCGGTGAGCACGGCGTGTGCGGCGAGCCCGGCGATGCCGAGGGCCGGCTGCGCCACCCGGGTGTCGGTCAGCGCGCTCTGCTGGCGGTCACGTACGGCCTCGGCGAAGGCGGCCGGGGGGTACAGCGTGTCGGCGTGGGCGCGTCCGAGCTCCAGATAGGGGCGCAGCTCGGGGAAGGTGACGAACAGGTCGGCGAGCATGCCGGTGCGCTGGCTGCCCTGGCCGGGGAAGAGAAAGGCGACCTTGCCGTCACCGGGCTCGTCGTCCGCGGCCCGGTGGATCCCGGGCGCGGTGTCGAGCCCGGCAGGATCGGCCGACACCCGCCGCAACTTGCCGACCAGGTCGTCCAGGTCCGTCGCCACGATCGCGACCTGCGCCGGTTCCCCGCTCGCGTCCGAGCGCCGCGCCGCGCTGAGCGCCAGGTCCCGCAGGCGCCACGGCCGGCCTTCCGCCTCCGCCGCCGTCAGGAGTTCGTCCACCGCACGGCGGGCCGCGGCCGCGTCCCGCCCACGGAAGACGAACAGTTCGGCCGGCCAGGCGTCCAGTCCTCGCACCGGCGGCACTCCACCGGCGTAAGCACCCAGCACCACATGGAAGTTGGTGCCACCGAAGCCGAAGGCGCTGACCCCGGCGACCCGTTCCTCCGGGGGCGCGGCCCAGGGCCGGGCCCGCGCATGGAAGGCGAAGGGGCTTTCCTCCGGCTCCCAGGCCGCGTTGGGGGCCTCGACGTGCAGGGTGGGCGGCCTGACGCCCGTGTGCAGGGCCAGCAGTGTCTTGATCAGACCGGCGAGTCCGGCGGCGCACTTGGTGTGTCCGATCTGCGACTTCACCGAGCCGATCACACAGCCGCCCGGCTTCGCCCCGGCCTCGCCGAACACCTCGCTGAGGACGCGCAGTTCGGTGCGGTCGCCGACCACGGTCCCGGTGCCGTGCGCCTCGACGAGTCCGACGTCGGCCGGTGAGACGCCCGCGTTGCGGTAGGCGCGTTCCAGGGCCGAACGCTGACCCTCGGGCCTGGGCGCGGTCAGGCCTAGGGACCGGCCGTCGCTGGAGGAGCCGAGGCCCTTGATGACGCCGTAGATCCGGTCTCCGTCGCGTTCGGCGTCCGCGAGCCGCTTGAGGACGACGCAGGCCACGCCCTCGCCGAGGGCGATGCCGTCCGCCGAACCGTCGAAGGCGCGGGAGCGGCCGGTGGGGGACAGGGCGTGCACGGAGGAGAAGAGGACGTAGTCGTTGATGCCGTTGTGCAGGTCGGCGCCGCCGCACAGCACCACGTCGGAGGTGCCGCCGACGAGCTCCTTGCAGGCGACGTCCACCGCGGCCAGCGAGGAGGCGCAGGCGGCGTCGACGGTGTAGTTGGCGCCGCCGAGGTCGAGCCGGTTGGCGATCCGCCCGGAGATGACGTTGGCGAGCATGCCGGGGAAGGAGTCCTCGGTGAGCTGCGGGAGCTGCTCGTCCAGGCCCGCCGGGACCTCGCCGTGGTAGGAGGGCAGCACCGCCCGCAGCGTGGCCGCGTTCGACAGGTCGCTGCCCGCCTCCGCGCCGAACACCACCGAGGTGCGGGACCGGTCGAACTCCCGCTCCCCGTCGCCGTATCCGGCGTCCTCCAGCGCGCGCCGGGCCGCCTCCAGGGAGAGCAGCTGCACCGGCTCGATGCTGCCGAGCGACGCGGGCGGGATCCCGTACCGCAGTGGGTCGAAGGGGATGCGGGGCAGGAAGCCGCCCCATTTCGACGGGGTGTACGTGCCGTGGTGGACGGCCGGGTCCCAGCGGTCGGCCGGCACCTCGCCGACCGCGTCCACGCCCCCGACCACGTTCGCCCAGAAGGTGGGCAGGTCGGGCGCCTGCGGGAACATGCACGCCATGCCGACGACCGCGATGTCCAGCGGGGCCGGGGCGGCAGGCTCCCGTCCCTGTGCCGCGAAGCCCGACTCGGCGGCGCGCCGAGCGAGATGCTCGGCCGCGCCGGTCGTCACGGACTCGTGCAGCGCGGCGAGCGTGGTGGTCGCCGAGCGCAGCACGGCCACCTCCCCGGCCATGAACATCCCCTCGGCGAGCTGACGTCGCTCGTCGACGGGGGTGAGGGCGCCGTCGGCGTCCCGGGTCACGCCCTTGCTCGCGATGCGCAGCCGGCCGACGTTGAGCCGTTCCAGGCCTTCCCAGATCTGCCGGTCCCCCGCGCCCTCGGCGCGCAGCCGGGTCGCCTGGTCGCGGTAGCCGGCGGCGAACGGGCTCGGCACGCAGCGGGTGGCGTGACCGGGCGCCGACTCCAGGAGGGTGGTGCGCTCGGCGTCCACGACCTGCCGCTGGAAGAGCGGCCGGATCGCGCCGTGAGCGACCGCCTCCTCCGTGAACAGGTACGCGGTGCCCATCAGCAAGCCGACGGCCGCTCCGCGTGCGGTCAGCGGCGCGGCGAGCGCGGCGACCATCGCCGCCGACCGCTCGTCGTGCACTCCGCCGGCGAAGAACACCTCGAGGTCGTCGCCCTTGCGGCCTGTCACATGGTCTTCCAGGACGGCGAGTTGGGCCTCCCAGAGCGGAAAGCTGCCGCGCGGCCCGATGTGCCCTCCGCACTCCGAGCCCTCGAACACGAACCGGCGCGTCCCGGCCTCCAGGAACTGCCGCAGCAGCCCCGGCGACGGCACGTGCAGGAAGGTCCGGATGCCGTCCCGCTCCAGCGCCTGCGCCTGGGACGGCCGTCCGCCCGCGATGATCGCGTGCGTCGGCCGCAGCTCCCGTACGGCCTCCAGCTGTGCGGTGCGCACGTCCTCCGGCGCGAAGCCGAGCACGCCCACGCCCCAGGGCCGGCCGGCCACCGCGTCCCGGGTCTCGGCGAGCATCGCCCGCGTCCGCGCGCCGTCCGCCAGGGCCAGGGCGAGGAAGGGCAGCGCCCCGTCGGCCGCCACCGCCGCGGCGAACGCGGCCCCGTCGCTCACCCTGGTCATCGGCCCCTGCGCGAGAGGCAGGCGCGTCCCGAGCGCCCGGCTCATCGGCGACCCGGCGCGCAGCGCCCGTACGGCCGTGTCGTCGCGTACGGCGCCCAGGACCGCTTCCCGCAGCGCTCGCACGGTCCGCCGTACGTCACCCCAGCGCTCGGCGAACCGGGCGGCGAGGAAGCCGTCCTGGCCCACCGGGAGCAGCTGGGTGCGTGGGTCCTGCGCGCCCAGCAGTGCCGCCACCGCCCGCGGTCCCGCGTCCGGTGCGACCTGCGGGGCGTCCGGGCCGCGCCGCCGCAGGACGCGGTGTCCGGCGAGGACCACGGTCTCCGAGCCGTCCAGGGTGCGCAGCGCCGCGGCGGCGGGTTCGGGGAGCGCCGACTCGGCGAGCAGCGCGAGCTGGCTGTCCAGGACGACGCCGGTCGCGCCGCCGGCCACCGCGGCGGCGGCCGTGCGCGGCCCGATGCCGCCGCACGCCCACACTGGGGAGGTCACCTCGGGTGCCGCGAGGAGCTGCTGGAGCAGGACGAAGGTGCTCAGTTCGCCGATCCGGCCACCGCACTCGGCGCCCCGGGCGATCAGGCCGTGTGCTCCGGCGCGTAACGCGTCCCGCGCGCCCGCCAGATCGGTGACTTCGACCAGTACGCGGTAGCGCGCAGAGAGGTCGCCTGCCGGCCAGCGCGTCGCGTCGGTGGCCGCGGTGCCGGAGGCCTGTGCCACTTCCGTACTGAGGACCACCGTGTGCGGGCCGCCGGGCTCCAGGTCGGCGGGGGTGAGCCGGCAGTTCGCGCCGATCCGGACCCCGAAGGCCCCGGGGGAGGCCCGGCGCAGATGTGCCAGGGCCTCGCGGGATCTTCGGTCACCGGATCCCAGGTCGAGCACGCCGAGCCCGCCGGCCCGGCCGATCGCCAGGGCGAGCCCGGCGTCGGGTTCGCCGAAAGGAGTGATGCCGATGATCATGTCCTCGGAACGCACAGCGGACGTCATGATTCTCCGAATCAAGGGTGAGACTGCACGGTGGGGGGTTCGGGACAGCAAAGGCGGCTCACCGGATTCCAGCGGGCAGAGGTACACCGCGGAACGCCGTTCTAAAGCGCGTGCTCGAAACGCGTTGAAAGGTAGTGCGCTTATTACTCACTGGTCAACGTTCGAACGACCGGCCGGTAACCAGCCGCAACGATTCGGTCAGTCGCGGGCGTGGGCCAGGGCGTAGGAAATCGGATGAATTCCTGTCCGGACCGGCCCCGTTCACCCCCCACTCACACTGTAGAAACATGAACGACCGCAGGAAATGGGTTCCTCTGGACCGCTTGTCCGAATCGCAACGCACATTCCCGGCGTCGGTCGGGTGGCGGAGAAAACTCTGTGTGTCGGCCCCGGAGTGACCGGGAAAGGCTGCCCCGGCACCGGGGTCGGAGAACCGACCCGGACGGCGCCTGTGTCCACGTCCGTGCCCACGTCCGTGCGCGGGTCCGTGCCCGTGCCGTGCCCGCGTCCGCGCCCGCGTCGAAGTGCGGCCCGGTTCGTTCGGCCGAGAGGGTCGAGGGCCGTACGGGTCCCGGGCGGCTTGTCCGGAGTGTTGCCGCGGGGGCCGGTGTGACGATCAGCTCATAGTTCGCATATGACGCGTACCCGTACGGCGCTGCTGTGCGCCGCCGCTCTCCTCGCCTCGACGTTCCAGACGGCGGCCGCCGCCGTGACCGCCGCCCCCGACCACCAGCACCGGGCCTGCGCCGCCACTCGCGCCCCGCGGGGCCAGGCGCGCGAGGTCCTCGCTCTCGTCCGGGCGGCCCGCAAGGAACTCGACCTCAAGGCCGCCCTGGTCAAGGTCACGGTCGACGGGCGTGAACTCGTCACCGGCGCGGTCGGCAATTCCCTCACGGATGTGCCCGCCACTCCCGCCGCGCACTTCCGGACCGGCTCGGTCGGCATCGCCTTCATGGGTACGGTGCTGCTCCAGCTCGTCCAGGAGCACAAGGCGCGCCTCGACGACCCGGTCTCCCGCTGGCTGCCCGACCTGCCGCACGGCGATGAGATCACCCTGCGCATGCTCGGCGACTCGACCTCGGGCCTGCACGACTACGTCACCGACCCGGTCTTCCTGAAGAAGCTCTACGCCGACCCCTGGCAGCACTGGTCCCCCGAGGAGGTCGTCGGGATCTCCCTCAGCCACCCCCTGTGGTACCGGCCGGGCACCAACTGGAGCTATTCGCACGCCAACTTCGTCCTCCTCGGCCGCGCCCTGGAGAAGATCTCCGGCACCCCGCTCGACCGTCTCCTGCGCCAACGCGTCATGAAACCCCTGAAGCTGCGCAACACCCGCAACAACGACACCGCGCTCATCCCGCCGCCCGTGCTGCACGCCTACGACGACGAACGCGGCACCTACGAGGAGTCCACCTACTGGAATCCCTCCTGGACCACCGCCCCCGGCGCCGTCCTGACCCAGGACATCTGCGACCTGGCCCGCTCCGGGCAGGCCGTCGGTTCGGGCGAACTGCTCTCCAAGCGCTCGTTCCGCACCCAGCTGGACCCGGGCACGGTCGGCCTCGGACATCCCACCGCGAACTGCCCCGCCACGGTCTGCCTGCCCATGACCGAGGACTTCCACTTCGGCATCGGCGTCATCGTCAAGAACGGCTGGGTGGTGCAGAACCCGTCCTTCTTCGGCTACGCGGCCGTGATGGCGTACGAGCCGCACAAGCGGCTGTCCATCGCGGTGTCCACGACGGTGGGCCCGGACGCCCCCGGCGGCAACACCGCCCAGACGATCACCGAACGGATCGCGGACCTGCTCGACCCGCAGCACCCGCTGTCCGGCTGATTTTCCCCCTCAGCGCCCGGCGCGCACCCCGTCCGGGGCGATGGCCAGGACGCGGTCGCGCTGGGCGTCGTCCACGAAGGCCGTCGCGGTGATACCGGCGACCAGCCGCAGCAGATCGCCGAAGTCCTGTCCGTCCGGGCCGCCCCGGCCCGCGGCGTCCGCTCGAACAGCGGGTCGCCCGCCGCGCTCGCGCCGAACACCGGCGTCCTGATCCTCGCCCGGGTGGTCCAGGGCATCGGCGGCGCGCTCTTCCCGCTCTCCTTCGGCATCATCCGGGACGAGTTCGCCCCCTCCCGGGTGCCCGGCAGCATCAGCAACCTGTCCGCCGTGATCGCCGCCGGCGCTGGCGTCGGTATGGTCGCGCCCGGACCCATCGTCTCCGCGTCCCGCGCGGGCGCCAAGGCGCTGCTCACTACAGGCGCCGCGCTCGGTGCGCTCGCTCTGGGCTTCCTCGCCCTCTGGCACGACGAGCAGTGGCAAGTGGCCCTCGTGGCAGGCGTGTTCGGCCTCGGCATCGGACTTGCCTTCGCGTCGATGGCCAACCTGATCGTGGGCGGCGTCCCCGCCGCCCAGACCGGCGCCGCCACCGGCATGAACGCCAAACATCCGCACCATCGGCGGGTCCATCGGCGCCGCCGTCACCAGTGTCCTGGTCACCGGCCGCCTCCAGCCGTCGGCCTGCCCTACGGCTCCGGCCACACCCACGGCTTCGCCCTGCTCGCGGTGCTCTGTCTGACCGCCGCCCTCGCCGCCCTGCTGGTCCCCGTCCGCCGCGCGACGTGTCTTCCCGACCCGGCGGCGCACCAGCTGCCGACCGCCGCACCCACCCCCGTGCGGTAAGCTCTACCTGCGCGTTCCCGCAGTTCACCGCAGCGGAAACGCCTCGGGACGTGGCGCAGCTTGGTAGCGCACTTGACTGGGGGTCAAGGGGTCGCAGGTTCAAATCCTGTCGTCCCGACTTTTGAAGTCGCAGGTCAGAGGCTGTACCGGAGTCGCTCCGGTACAGCCTCTCGCTTTCAGGACTCGAGGATCCTGCGCTTCTGCTCCTCGAACTCGGCCTCGGTGAGAACACCCTGGGCCTTGAGCTCTCCGAGCTGCTTCAGCTGGTCGATCTTGCTGGTCATATCGGCCGGCTGGGCGGCCGGCGGCGTGGCGGACGGCTCCGGCTGCGGTGCTGCCTGCTGAACGTCCTGTTGGGCCCAGCGCCCCTGCTGGCGGCGCGACACCCGGTTCGACACCGCGGTCGCCGTACCGGCCACCACGGCTGTGCGGGCGACCCCGCGGAGGAGACCTGGCACGGTGGTTTCCTTTCTCGCCGGAGATACGTGAAAAAGACGCGAAGAGGCGTGAAAGAGACGCGGGAAAGACAGCTTCTCCGGCCGGCGCGCGATGTGTGCGCGCCGGATACCTCCATTGGACCACCGCCGGATTTCCCGCGCACTTCGGCCCGGGCGCCGCCCCCTCGTGAATAGCGGTGTGGTGCCGGTCTGTCATTCCCGTGGCAAGCTGATACGTGGGCAACCGAACGGCCACATGTCAGTGGCGAGATGTCTGTGGGAGGAGCCCTAGATGACCGCGACCGGAATGCACCACCGACACGGATCGGCAAGCAGCGGAGCGTGGGTGTCCGGCTGGACCGGTTTCGCCGGGGTCATGATGATCTTCGGTGGGCTGATGGCGATATTCCAGGGAATCGCCGCCATCGCCAAGGACGATGTATTCGTCGTCACGCGTAACTACGCGTACAACTTCAACCTGACGAGTTGGGGCTGGATCCACCTCGTCCTCGGCGTGCTGGTCGTCCTCGCGGGCGCCGCTCTGTTCCGTGGCGCGGTATGGGCACGCGTCATCGGAATCGCCGTGGCCGGCCTGTCGATGATCGCCAATTTCATGTGGCTGCCGTACCAGCCCGTCTGGGCCATCGTGCTGATCGCCGTGGATGGCTTCGTCATCTGGGCGCTGTGCATCGGAACAGGCCGCGAGTAGTGCGCGACCCGGCGAGCGGCCGTCGGGCCGTCCGGCGCGGAGGAGCACCCCGGGGTGGCTGACGGTGGACGCGCCACCGAGCAGTACTGATCCACTCGTGTTCTGGTTGTCGGGCGGATTCCTCTGAATATCCGCTCGATGTGCGCGTCGGCACCCACAAGGAGACAGGAGTGGAATTCGGCGGCAGTGACGGTCGCCGGCCTCCTGCCGCCCGCTCCTCGCAGGACAGAGGGCGCTGGTGACGGGCGCGAATTCCGGCATCGGCAAAGCCACGGCGATCGGTTGCCGACATCGTTTCCCGAATGGTCGAGGAGTTCGGGACCACCGACGTCATGGTCGCCGATGCGGGACTCCAACGGGATTCCCCCGTCACCGATATGACCCTGGACCAGTGACCAAGGTGCTGGACGTGAATCTGACCGGACAGTTCCTGCGCGCACGGGAAGCGGCCAAGGGAATCCATTGGTGGGTACCACGATCTGCGTCGTCGGCGGAATGACGCTGTTCCCCGGATTCGCCACCCGGACGGCTGAGACCCGCCCCGCCTCAGCCGTCCGGGACGAGCCACCGCCGAGAACCATGTGAACAGCGCGATCGACCACTTGTCGGCGGACGGCCCCGCTCAACTGCCGCCGCCCGGGAACTGATGGTCTTCACCCTGGGCTCCCACATCCTGCTCGTGCCCTTCGGCCTGGCCCTGCCCGCCATCACGGATCGGCAAGGCGGTCGCCGAGCGGTTCGGAGTGACGTTCGTCGTGCGTGCCCAGGGCGACGACTTCCACAGCGCCGCCGGCATCGCCAGGGTTCGAGACGCTGGAGTCACCGGAACCGGACGAGCCCGGCCCGACCCTTGACGCCACAGTCGGCCGCAGGCCGCTCTCGGCCGGACCCTGGCCGCCGTCGCCTCCTTCGGGGAATCCACCGGCCGCAGACGGTCAGGCACTCAGCAGTACGGCGATGTCTCCCGGCTGCGGAGCGGGACCGCCGGCCCGCGTGACGGGGAGGAGCCGGCCGTCACCCCGTACCAGGAACAGCGTCCGGTGGCCGGCCGGCAGAGCGCCGTCGACGCGATACGCCACGACCCGGGCGCCCCGGTCGTAGCGCCGTGTCAGTTCGGGTCCGGTCAGATCCGGATCGAAGAGCAACTCGCCGCCCGTGTAGGGAGTGATGACGCCCTGGCTCTCCGCCGGCGGCCGCAGCCGGTGGACCGTGCCCTCGACGCTGCCCTCGAGACGCGTGGCCGCCAGTGCGTTGAAGTCGTCCTCACCGGTGAGGAGCAGGACCCCGGTGAGTCCCTCGAGCTCCGCGCCGGCACCCGTGGCCGCGGCGAACAGCTCCCCGGGGGCGAGTTCGATCCCGGCGGCCCTGATGCTGTCGCGCTCCGCCCCGCGCCCCGCCCACATCATCACGTCCAGCCCGGCCGACCGCAGGGCCCGCCCCAGATCGACCACCCAGGGCTCCCCGCCCACGAGCAGCGGTCTGGACCGCGCCGAGCGCACCACGCCCAGCCGCCTGGCCACCGGCGCCGCGCTCAGCCCGTACAGCGAGACGGTGGCGACGATCACCACGAACGTGGCAGGCAGGATTTTCGCGGCCCCGCCCACACCCCGGTCGGCCAGGGAGGCCGAGAACGTCGAGGCGGTGGCCGCGGCCACGATTCCGCGTGGTGCCATCCATCCGAGGAAGCCCCGTTCACCGGCCGTCAGATCCGTTCCCCACGCCGACACCGCCGCCACCAGGGGACGCGTCACCAGCACGAGGACCGCCACGAGCCCCAGCGTCGGCAGCAGTACATGGCGCAGGGAGTGCGGGCTGACGGTGGCCGAGATGGAGATGAACAGCAGTCCGATGACCAGATCCACCAGGGTCTCGAAGAACGGCCTCCGGGCGGTGACTCGCGTGCCGGACAGGTTCGCCACCGCCAGCCCCATCAGGACGGCGGCGATGAGTCCCGTGTCGTCCCGGACGACGTCGCACGCGGCCGCCACGGCGACCACCGCGGCGAGCTGCACCGTGGTGGCGAGGACCTCTCCGAGCCGCGGCCCGCGCAGCGCCACCGTCAGCACGGCCGCACCCGCGATGCCCCCCGCCACACCCACCGCGGTGCTGACGGCGAACGGGCCGACCCGGCTTCCGAGGCCGCCGGGCCCGCCGGCCGCGACACCGTGGAAGACCAGCGCGCCCAGGATGCCGCCCACGGGATCGATCAGGGAGCCCTCCCAGACGAGGATCCGCTGCAATCGCTCCGTGGGGCGGACGAAGACGAGCAGCGGGCCGACGACCGTCGGCCCGGACACGACGAGGATCGCTCCGAGCATCACGGCCGCGCCCTGCGACATCCCGAGAAGCGGCATGGCCACCAGCGCCGCCGATGCACCGGTGACCAGTGCGCCGAACCAGATCAGCCGCACCACGACCCGCCGGGTGTGGGCCTTGAACCTCCTCAGGTCCAGACCGAGCCCGGCATCGTAGAGGATCACCGCGACGGCCAGCGAGACCAGCGGGGAGAAGGCGCTGCCCAGGAGCCGCTCGGGGTCGACGTCGTCGGTCAGCGCACCCGCGGTGAATCCGACGGGCAGCAGAACGATCAGCGCGGGGACGCGCAGCCGGTGCGCCACCACCTGGGAACCGACGGCCAGTACGACGATCAGGCCGAGGCCCAGGAACACCTGGTCTTCCGTCACCGCGACGCCGCCTCCCGCACGGACGAGGAGCTTGCCCCGGCCCGCCCGACTACGTGACCCGCCGTGGCGGAGTCCCTTACGTCACGTCCTCGGCGGCCGGACGTCGTCCGTCTCGTCCAGCGCCGCCAGGATCGCCGGTACCGGAATCCGCCCGGAGGCGACCAGTTGTGCGCCGCCGCGCCGCAGGGCGGTGGCGAAGGGCGCGGCCCACAGGTTCTCGTAGACCAGGATTCCCGCCGAGTTGCCCGGCCCCAGGGCGGCGCCGGCCTCGTCGATGTCGTCCTGGCCCAGCAGGCCGGAGGACGCACCCTCGAAGACGGCCAGGTCAAGGGCTCCGTCGCCGGTGAGGTCGGCGATCTCCAGGCCGACCACGGATCCGTCCTCGTCCTTTCTGACGAACAGCAGATCGAGGATCCGAATCAGGCCGCGGTCCACCAGATCGACCAACAGGGGGAAGCCCTCGCCGGTCATGCGGTTCCCGGGGAACTCGACGACCACATAGTCGATCGGTCCCATCTCGACGAATTCATCGCTCACGGCTTCACCCCTGAATGGTCACGGCGTTCGGCACCCCGTTGTCCTCGGATTTCATTCCAGCATCGGACACAGGCGCCCGCACCTCGGTGCGGTACCCACCCGCCGGGCGTCGGTCCCGGAGTCCCAGAAGTCCCTGGAGTCCCTGGAGTCCCTGGAGTCCCCGGAGTCCCCGGACACGGCCGCGCGCACCGCCGCTACGTCGTCCGCCCGGCCGCGCGCCCGTGCCGCCGTGCGCTCACCCGGCGCCAGATGGCCCGCTGGCACTTGAGCGTGCCGCTCCCGACCAGGATCAGTACGACGATGTTGAGCAGCAGCTGGAACAGGGAGCCCCGGGCCTCGTCCCAGCTGCCGAACGCCACGGAGACCCCGATGTCCGACCCCGCCGGAATCGTGGTCACCGAGATGAAGACGCCGAGCAGGGCGCTCGTCCGGGCCTCCGTAAGCGAGACGATGCCGACGATCCCGGCCAGCACCGCCACCACGGCCGAGAAGAAGTTGGGGGTGTTGATCAGATTCGAGACGGGCCGCACTCCCCGCTCGAAGGCCTCCGGCTGGAGGTGCAGGCCACGGACGAGAAGAGCGAACAGAAAGGTCGCGGCGACGGCCAGCAGGAAGCCCAGGAGCAGCGCCATGAGGCCCTGCGCGACTCTCGGCCGGGAGTGGTTGTCGATCCCGAGGGCCACGCTGGTGATGGCCCCGTACTCGGGGCCGACCACCATCGCCGCGACGATGAGGATCTGCGAGTTGGTGATGATGCCCACCGCGCCGATGATTCCCGCGATGACCAGGAAGAGGTAGAAGCTCGGGGGGTAACTGCCCTCGGCCCGGATCCGGGCCTCCACCCGCGCCCACACCGGCGCACGCAGCCGTGCTCCGAGTTCCGTGGCCCATACCTGGGCCGCGCGGTCCGAGAACACCGTGTCCACCGGGTCGAGGACCAGGGAGCCGCGGTGCTCCAGCCCGAGGTCCCGCAGCCCGCGCAGCACCTCGTTCGCGGCGCCGGTCAGGACGTCGCACTGGATGGCGTCACCGTCGGGGTTGCGCACGCCGCCCGTCTGGAGCTGCAGGTTCAGGACGCACGGCTCGGCGCCGAGCAGGGCCATGGCGCGTTCCGTGAGGTCCGGCGGGCACACCGCTCGGACACGGATCATGTCCATCCGGACCTCCGCGGATCGGTACGGTGCGCTGCGCCGGCCCGCGGGCCCCGTCAGTCGCTCCCTCATTAACGCGGCGGCCCCCGAGCCCGGCAACTCGGCGTGCCGGGACCCGGAACCGCCAAAGGGCTTGCACATCGCCTGCGCGTCACCCGGGAATTCGCCGTCCTCGGGCCACCCGGCTCACCCGATCGGCCCAACTCGCCGGAGACATCGCCCGGGGCTACGTTGGAGGTCGGGTCGGACGGTCCCGTCCCCCGGCAGGGCCGGAGCACGCTCCCAGAACTTCCCGGGCGTCGGAGCGGGCGGTCCCTCGCCGAGCGCCCGCGCCGACGCCCCGCGTGCCGGCGACCACATCGCGGAGCGAATGCGGGTGACCTCCAGGCACCCGCCCCACGGCGGCACCCGGCGCCGCACGCCACCGGAGCGGCGGGCCGAGGACGACCCGGAACGAGAAGGACCGCCACGCACTCGTCGACGCCGTTCGCGCGGGACGGGCACCGGCTGACACAGCCTCAGGGAGAACGCCATGGACCGCTACCCGCCCATCGCCGACCACGGGCTCGTCGGGGACCTGCAGACCGCCGCTCTGGTCTCGTCCCAGGGCGTGATCGACTGGTTCGCCGCACCGCGCTTCGACTCGCCCAGTGTCTTTGCCGCGCTGCTCGACCACGACGGCGGCGGCTACTTCCTCCTCGCGCCCGACAATCCCGAAGGGACCTGGAAGCAGCTCTACTACCCGGACACCGCCGTCGTGGTGACCCGGTTCATGTCACCCGACGGGGTCGGCGAGATCATCGACCACATGCCGGTCCTGCCCGGCCCGACGGCCACCGACCGGCACCGGCTGGTGCGCGTCGTACGGGCCGTGCGCGGTACCGTCCGCTTCCGTCTCGAATGCCGTCCGAGGTTCGACTACGCGCGGGCGGCCCACGAACTCGACCTGACCCCCGACACGGCGACGTTCCGGGCGCCGGGGACGACGGCCCACCTCCAGGGCACCATCCCGCTCGAACGGGACGGGCACGACGTCCGGGGCGCCATCACCCTCCAGGCCGGGGAGACGGCGGCCGTCGTGTTCACCGTGTGCGCGCCCGGCGGGGAGGCGCCCCCGCCCCCGACCACCGAGAGCATCACCGACGGGCTCTGGGAGAACGTCGAGTTCTGGCAGAAGTGGGTGCGTACCTCGCGCTACCGCGGCCGCTGGACGGAGATGGTGCACCGCTCGGCCATCACCCTCAAGCTCCTCACGTACGCGCCCTCGGGTGCGCCGGTCGCCGCCGCGACGATGGGCCTGCCCGAGCAGGTCGGCGGGGAACGCAACTGGGACTACCGGTACACCTGGGTACGGGACGGCTCCCTGTCGGTGCGGGCCCTGCTCGACCTCGGCTTCGTGGAGGAGGCCACCCGCTTCACGCACTGGCTCGGCGACCGCCTGGGCGCCCGTGAAGGACCCGACGACGAACCCCTCCAGATCATGTACCGCGTCGACGGCGACCCCCATCTGACCGAGGAGATCCTGGAGCACTTCGAGGGCTACCGGGGCTCCTACCCCGTCCGGGCGGGCAACGCGGCCTCCGACCAGTTGCAGCTCGACATCTACGGCGAGGCCCTCTACGCCCTCGCCGAGAGCCGCCAGATCGGCGAACAGGCGGGCTACCACGGCTGGAAGGGCCTGTCCCGCATGCTGGACTGGCTCGCCGACTCCTGGGACCGGCCCGACGAAGGGATCTGGGAGACCCGGGGCGGTCGCAAGGACTTCACCTACAGCCGGGTGATGTGCTGGGCCGCCTTCGACCGCGGTCTGCGGCTGGCCGCCGAGTTCAGCAGGCCCGCGGACACCGTGCGCTGGACCCGGGCCCGGGACGCGATCCTCGAACAGGTCATGGAACACGGCTGGGACGAGAAGCAGCAGGCGCTCGTCCAGCACTACGGCGGCGACGTCATGGACGCCTCCCTGCTGCTGGCCCCCCGGGTCGGATTCGTGTCGCCGCGCAGCCCCGGCTGGCTCAACACCCTCGACGCGATGGACCGCGTCCTCGTCTCCGACAGCCTCGTCTACCGCTACGACCCGGCGGCGTCCCCCGACGGACTGCGCGGCTCCGAAGGCACGTTCAGTCTCTGCACGTTCCTCTACGTCGACGCCCTCGCCCGCGCCGGGCGGTTGCCCCAGGCCCGCTACACCTTCGAGAAGATGCAGACGTACGCCAACCATGTCGGCCTGTTCGCCGAGGAGATCGGACCCAGCGGGGAGCAACTGGGCAACTTCCCGCAGGCCTTCACCCATCTCTCCCTCATCATGGCCGCTACGACACTCGACGAGGCCCTCGACGCCGTCCCGAGGTGAAGGCGGGAATCCCCGGGCCCTGCGGCAGCAGTTCGGTGGTCACGAACGACACCACGGCGGCGAGCACGATCACCGGCACCGATCCCGGGTGGCCCACCACGAGGACGACCAGCACCACGCAGCTGACGGGCAGCCGGAGCGCGGCGGCGGACGCGGCCGCCATGCCCGCCGCCATACCCGGCACGACACCGAGTCCCGGCAGGGGCGCGAGCAGCACACCCAGCGCGCCGCCCAGGAACAGCGAGGGGAAGACGAGGCCGCCGCGCAGGCTGCCCAGACAGAGCGCGTACGCGAGAGCCTTGAACACCAGGACCCCCACCAGGCTGCCGACCGGCCACGCGTGCGGGTCGGCGGCGAGCTGTGCCAGGGTGGCCTGGCCGGACAGCGAGACGTCCGACGGCGAGCGGCCGGTGACGACCGCGTAGAGCGCCGCGCAGCCGGCGGCGGCGAGTGCGCAGAGCACCGTGTTGCGCAGCGGATGTGCCGCGACGAAACCCGCCGCGAGACGTCCTCCCACGATGACCCAGTGGATGACGGCCCCGATGAAGACGGCCATCAGGAGTGACCACACCACGTCCCCGGTGTCGAGGAGCGGCGGAGCGGGCAGCCCGATGTCGAGGCTCCCGGTCTGCAGTCCGGTCCAGTGGCCGAAGCCGGTGAAGACGATGGCGCCGATTCCGCTGGCCAGCAGGGCGGGGAGCATCACGGCGAACAGCTGGGTGCCGCCCACTCCGGCCACTTCCATGAGCAGTACGGCGGCGACGAGCGGGCTGCCGAAGATCGCGGAGATGGCCGCGGCCGCGCCGGCGGCGCCGAGCAGCGCCGTGCCCGCCTCGGTCGCGGGGGCGCGTACGAGATCCCGGAAGAGCAGGGCCAGACCGCCGCCGAGGGCGATCATCGGTGCCTCGGGTCCGAGCACGGCACCCAGCGGCAGGCTGGCCAGCGCGGCGATCACCACGCCGGGGAGAGCGGCTTTCGACGTCCCGCCCGGGTGAAGGCCGGCCGCCGGGATGTGCCCGCCCCTGCCGGGAAACCACAGGACGACCAGCGCCACGAGCACGCCCGACACCAGGGCCTGCGGAAGCGGCCACCACCAGGGCGGATCAGCCCACCCGAGATGGTGCGGCCAGTCCACCCAGAGCAGGTTCTCCAGCTCATGGAGCAGGACGAGGAACCAGAACGCGGCCAACGACACCGGGATGCCGATCACACCGCAGAACACCAGCGCCCGCCGGTACTCCGGCCGGCGCAGCATGTCCCTCAGCTGGTCGGCCTCCTGGGGCTGGTTTCCCGGAGCGGTCCCTGCCTCTTCGCGCTTCGGCTCGGTGATGGGTCTCTCCCGGTTCGGCTCGGAGACAACGCGGCTTGGGCAGCGCGAGATTACTCACCGGATCGCGCGATGCCCCTCCGAGCCACGCGGCATCGCCCGGAAACCCTCCGGTTGAGCAACGGGCCGGGCGTCACGAGAAGACGTGCACCACTTCGATCTCGCCCACGAGATGGGCGTTGAACTCGTCCAGCTCCTCGGCCGGCACCCACAGTTCGAGGATCGTCCGACCGCCCGCCTGCTGGACCGGATACCTGCGCAGGAACTCGGTGTCGACCTCGAAGCGGGTGACGTAGCCGGCGCCGTCGTGCTTGACGTTCCAGTCCCGGGCGATCTTGATGGCGTAATCCTCGTCGAGGACCGGGTAGAAGATCGGCTGCTCGGGCAGGCGGGGTGGCCAGGCACGCCAGTCGAGCTCGCGCACCAGCTCCAGCTCCTTGGGGCCGGTGGGACGCCACAGGGTCGTGGTGGCTCGGTGCTGCCTGGTCATGGTCATGGGATGCGCTCTCCGGGTGCGACGACCACCGACGGGGCCGGCGGCGGACCCCCGACGCTACCGACCGACCCGGCCCGACGCCCACGGACTTTCGCCCCCGCGAGGCCGAGAGCCGAGGCAGCCCCACGGGTTCTCCCTCCGACGACCCGCCGGAGCTTCCGCCAGGCCGTGCGCCGGGACGGCTGCCCGGTCTCCCGTCAGGGCGCGAGCCGGTGCCCCGGCGGGTGTGCCGTCAGGGACAGCGCGTGGTGTCCCTGCCAGGGCGCGAGCCGGACGCCTGCCGGGGCGCGAGCCGGTGCCCGGGCATGTCTGCCGCCGGGGACAGCGCGTGGTGTCCCTGCCGGGGCGCGAGCTGGACGGCTGCCTGGTCTCCTGCCGGGGCGCGAGCCGGTGCCCCGGCGGGTGTGCCGCCGGGGACAGCGCGTGGTGTCCCTGCCGGGGCGCGAGCTGGACGGCTGCCTGGTCTCCTGCCGGGGCGCGAGCCGGTGCCCGGGCATGTCTGCCGCCGGGGACAGCGCGTGGTGTCCCGGCCAGGGCGCGAGCCGGACGCCTGCCTGGTTGCCCGTCAGGGCGCGAGCCGGTGCCCCGGCGGGTGTGCCGTCGGAGATGCCGCGACGTCTCCTGCCAGGGCGCGGGGCGGGCGGCTGCCGGGTCTGCGATCAGGGCGCGAGGCGATGTCCCGGCAGGGCTTCCGTCCGCTCTGCCGTCAGGGGCCCGGCGGGACGGCCGCCCGACGCCGGTCGGTCACCGTCGCTCGTAGCGGGTGGCGACCTCCGTGAGGTAGGAGCGCAGCATGGCCTTCGCCTCGTCGAGCAGGTCCGTGTCGCCCTCCGGGGTGCGGCGGAAGGCCTCCTGGGCGAGGGCGTCGGCGGCGAGGATCGCGGCGTGGCAGGCCCTCGCGAGAGCCTCGTCGTCGCCGGCGACGCCCAGCGCGAGCAGCACCCGGCGGATCCCGTCGGCCATCCGCCGCTTGTGCTCACGGTCCGCGGCCCGGGTCCGCTCGGTCAGCCCGCTGCCGAACCACAGGGCACGGAAACCGTGTTCGGTGCGGTAGACACGGGCGAAGGTGTCGACGAGGACGCCCACGGGATCGTCCCAGAGCTCCTGCTCCCGCTCCTGCTCCCGCTCCCGCTCCTGCTCCCGCGCCGCGGTCCGGACCAGGTCGTCCATGACGTCTTCGAGGCGGGCGAAGTAGCCCGACGCGAGGGAGTCGATGATCGCGTCACGGTCGGGGAGGTACTGGTACAGCGAACCGACCGACACCTTCGCCTCGGCCGCGACCCGCGTCGTGGTGAGCGCCTCGACGCCCTCGCCGACCAGGATGCGTTCGGCGGCCTCCAGCAGCAGGGCCAGACGTGCCCTGCTGCGCGCCTGCCGTGGCGTGCGGCGCAGCGGAGTGGCGCCGCCGGAACCGGTGGTCGCGTGGACCAAGGAACTGCCTCCAAATCTGAACGTGACTTTGTTTCACGTTTACGCTACCTTCGCGCCCATGACCGCCTCAAGCTCGGCGCTGAGTCAGGAGCGGACCGCCGTCGCGGACGCCTGCCGGCGCCTGGGGGCCGAAGGCCTCCTCATCGGCACGGCCGGGAACGTGAGCGTACGCGTCGGGGACCGGGTCGCGATCACCGCGACCGGAGCGGCCCTCGCCGCACTCACCCCGGACCAGGTGACCGTGACCGACCTCGAGGGCAAGGTCGTGGCGGGGAGCCTGCGGCCGACCTCGGAACTGGACCTGCACCTCGGGGTCTACCGCCGCTACGGAGCCGGCGCGGTCGTCCACACCCACGCCCCGATGGCCACCGCGGTCTCCTGCGTCCTCGACGAACTCCCGTGCATCCACTATCAGTTGCTGGCCCTGGGTGGCACGGTCCGGGTCGCGCCCTACGCCACCTTCGGCACCCCGGAACTGGCCGAGTCGGTGCTCACCGCGCTCGACGGCCGCAGCGCGGCCCTGCTGGCGAACCATGGCGCGGTCACCCATGCGACGACCCTCGACAAGGCCGTCGAGAACGCGTTGCTCCTCGAGTGGGCCTGTGGCGTCTACCAGCGCGCGGCGGCCATGGGCCGGCCCCGCGTCCTCGACGAGCAGCAGCAACTCGCCGTGATCGAGGCGGCGATCGCCCGCGACTACGGCACCACTCACCCGGTAGTACCACCCGCGCAGGAGGAGAGCCGATGAAGCCTGTGAAGCCGACGAAACCGAAGCGACCGAGGCAGCCGACGCAGGGGGAACGCCGATGAAGGTCTTCACCATGGGCGTGCACGTCCTGGACGTACTGGTGCGGCCGGTGCAGGAGATACCCGAGGGCCAGGGCGCGACGCTGGTCGAGGACATCCGGATGACCGCCGCCGGAACCGCGGGCGGCACCGCTCTCACCCTCGCCAAGCTGGGCGCGCAGGTGCGCAGCGCCGGCGCCATCGGCTCCGACCCGACCGGCGACCTGCTGGTGCGGTTGCTCGAGAGCGCCGGCATCGACACCGGGTTCCTCGTCCGCCGCACCGACACCGCCACGTCCGCGAGCGTCCTGCCGATCCGGCCCAACGGCGACCGCCCCTCACTGCACCTGCTGGGCGCCAACATCACCTACGGCCTCGACGACGTGCCCTGGGACGCCCTCGCCGAGGCCGACCATCTGCACCTGGGCGGACCGGAGTTGATCGGCGTCGACGTCGCCACGCGCATCCTGTCGTACGCCAGGGAACACGGCGTCGTCACCTCCGTGGACCTGCTGGCCCCCGGTGTCCTCGGCAGCTTCGAGCAGATCGAGGCGGCCCTGCCCTACATCGACCATCTGCTGCCCAACGAGGACCAGGTGCTCGGCTTCACCGGTGAGACCGACCTGCTGACGGGGGCGCGCAAACTCCTCGGGGCCGGTGCGGGCGTCGTCGCCGTCACGCGCGGCGGCGACGGCGCGCTGGTGGTGACGGCGGACGGCGCGGAACCGGTCCCCGCCTTCGTGGTCGACGTCGTCGACACCACCGGGTGCGGCGACGCGTTCTCGGCCGGCTATCTGCGGGGCGTGAGCCTGGGCCGTACGCCGGGCGACGCCGCCGTGCTCGGCAGCGCCGCCGCGGCGCTCGTCGCGCAGGGGCTCGGCAGCGACCACGGCGACTTCGACCTCACCGCGGCCGACGCCTTCGCCGCGACGACCAAGTCCCGCACCTGAGAGGACGTCGGCGCAGGTCACGGGAGGGCGGACGGCCGCCGTTCCCGTTCCCGGTCGGACCGGCCCGTGAGGGCGGCGCCGAGCCGTGTCCGGGCGAGTGCGCGCCGCGGTCCGCCCCGGAGAGCTGGCTGCCCCCGACGGCGCGGTCGAGCGAGACGGTGATCCGGGCGCGGCCGGCCGGGCCGCTGCCCCGCCGCACCCCGCGGCCGGAAAGTCCGGCGGAGCCCGCGTCCATGTTCACGGGAGCCCCACGGGTGGTACGCCACGAGCAGGCGGGCGCGGGTCACCACACCGGCGTCGGCCGTACCGCTCTCGCCTGCCGCCCGCACGCGCTCGCCTTCGCCGAGGAGCGCGCGCCGGGTGTGCGGGCGTTTCCGACGGACAAGGGGACATGGCCATGGGCGAGGCTTCGGACACCGCACTGCTGCTCGTACGGATCGTGCTCGGCGCGGTGATGCTGGCGCACGGCTGGAACCACTGGCGCGGCGGAGGCGGCATATCCGGCACCGCCGGCTGGTTCGGCGGGCTCGGACTCACCCGTCCGAGACTCCAGGCGTGGCTCAGCGTCCTCACCGAACTCGGCGCGGGTGTCCTGCTGCTGGCCGGTTTCCTCACCCCTCTGGCGTGCGCGGCGGTGCTGTCCGTGATGCTGGTGGCGGGCCTGCTCGCGCACCGCCCCAACGGCTTCTTCGTGTTCAAGGAGGGCTACGAGTACGTCCTCGTCCTGGGCGTCCTCGCGGTGGCGCTGGGCGCGTGGGGGCCGGGGGAGTACGCGGTGGACGAGGCCGCCGACATCAGTGTGACCGGATGGACGGGCGCCGGTGTGGTGCTCGGGGTGGGTGTCGTCGCGACGGCCGGTCTGCTGGCCGTCTTCTGGCGTCCGCAGAAGGAGAGTTGAGGAGGCGTCCCATGCGCGTGGGTTTCATCGGACTGGGTGGCCAGGGCGCGCCCATGGCCCGCCGGATCGTCGAGGCGGGTTTCACGACCACGTTGTGGGCCCGCCGCCCCGCCGGTCTCGAACCCTTCGCCGGCACCGCCGCGAGGACCGCCGGCTCCCCGGCCGAACTGGCCGCCCACAGTGACCTGGTGTGCCTGTGTGTGGTCGCCGACGCGGATGTGGAGCAGGTCGCCTCCGGCGTGCTGGAGGAGCTGCGGCCCGGCGGGGTGATCCCGGTGCACTCCACCGTCCACCCCGACACCTGCCGCCGCCTCGCCGAACGGGCCGCGGCGCGGGGCGTGTCCGTGCTCGACGCCCCGGTCAGCGGCGGCGGACGGGCCGCCGAACAGGGCACCCTGCTGGTCATGGCGGGCGGGGACCCGGAGGTGTTCGCCTTCTGCCGCCCGGTGTTCGCCACGTACGGCGACCCGGTCGTCCATCTGGGCCCCGTCGGCTCGGGCCAGGTCGCCAAACTGCTCAACAACACGTTGTTCACCGCCCAGTTGGGGCTGGCCGCCGAGACCCTCGCGCTCGGCGGCGCCCTGGGTCTCGATCCGGCGGCCCTCGGACGGATCCTGCCGCGCGGCAGTGCCGCCAGTTTCGCGCTGGAGCGGGTCGCCGAAACGGGCGGCACCCTCGACCGCGTCGGCGCGCACGTGGGCGGGCTGCTGGCCAAGGACGTACGCCTGCTGGGCGAGGTGGCGGACGCGGCGGGTCAGGCGGCCGGGAGGGGCCCGGTCCGGGACGCCGCCCGCGCGGCCCTGGACGCCATGGGGTGGTGAGGACTCCCGGCCCGGCAGGCCGGCGGTCCCCTCACCCCGCCGGGCCGGCCGGATGTGCGCGGGCACACCGTCCCCCGGTGCGAGGGAGTGTGCCCTGGTGACGGGGCGGCATGCGGAGGGTGCGGAGATCCGATCCGTTGGCCGCACACTCGCCGGGGCCGCTCCCGAGGCTCCTCCGGTACCCACCGGGCGTCCATCCGGTACTCACCTGGTGGACGCCCCCTTGACGGAGGCTCCGGACGGATCGACACTCGATCCGGGAATCCTAGTGAACGGGTAGGGAAACAGATGGGGCGACTGGAGTCGATCACCGGCCGAGCGAGCCGCACGGTGTGGTCGTCGCCCCTCCTCACCTCCCGTCGTCACATCGACCTGAAGCGCGTCTCCAGCGCGATCAGGCCCCAGGGCTGAGCCGGGACCGTCCCCACCCCGAACCGCACCGGCGGTGTCCGCGGCCGCGGCCGCACCCGGCACGCGTGGACGAGACCCGCACCTCCTTCTTCGACGTCGCATCCGCCGCGCGCACGTCCGCCGTGCGTGCCGCCCCCGGGGAGAGTCATGTCCGTCACACCACTGTCCGCCCACCTGTCCGCCCGCCCCGCCCCCGCCTTCCGGGGCCGGATCGGCCGGGACGCGCGCAGCGGCCACTACGCCGTGCCGCGCCGCTACCGCCTCCATCTGGCGGCGGCCGACCCCGACTGTCTGCGCATCGCCGTCACCCACGGCCTTCTCGGCCTGGACAGGGCCTGCCCCGTCACCTTCCTGCCGGCCGTCCCTGACTGCCCCGACGGAGGCCACTCGGCGCTGCGCCCGCTGTACGACGCCAGCGCGCACCGGTACACCGGACCGGCCCTCGCGCCGGTGCTCAGCGACGACTGGTCGGGGCGCATCGTCAGCAGCCACGGACCCGACATCGCCCGCGACCTCGCCCGGAGGTTCGGCGGCGGCCGGCCCACCCTGTACCCGTGCGGCGCCGAGTCGCAGATCGAGGCCGTCGAGCGGATGTGCGCCCAGGGCATCGAGGAGGCCGCCCAGCGCGCCGGAGCGGCCGACGCGCAGGAGGCGGAGCGGGCCGCCGGCCTCGACACGCTGCTCACCACGCTCGGCGTACTGGAGCGGGGGCTCGGCGCCCACGACCACCTGATCAGCGATCAGGTCACGGCCGCGGACGTCGAGTTGTGGGTCGCGCTGGTCCAGCTCGACACCGTGCACCGCCACCACCTCGACGCTGCCGCCGTGCACCGCATCGCCGACCACCCGGCGCTGTGGGCCTACGCCCGCCGTCTGGCCGCCCACCCGGCCTTCGGCGCACACCTCGACCTGGACGCCATCGCCCGTCGCCACCACGCCCGTTGCCAGGGCCTGGAGGCCGCCGGCGCCGCCGTCCAGATCCTGGACTGGGAGACCCACGCGGCGGAGGCCGCGACGGTCCGACCGCAGGTCAAGCGGCCCTGACCCGGTCCATCCACTGGACCGCCGTTGACATTCGTTCGGGCGACTGTCTTACTTACCGCCCAGAACGGTCATGAGCGTCAG